>NZ_JAMYPB010000055.1:0-38286 GCF_040320135.1 Mesorhizobium sp. M0772
GGAAACGACTTCGTCGACAAATATCAAAAATGACCCTGAGGCGCTCTAAGCCGTCCGGCTTCGCCTCGGAATCGCGTCCGGTATCTATCGGAATAAGCGTCCGGTTTCGTTTCGGAATCACTGTCCGGTTTCATTGGAATACGCACCAAGATGGTTTCCGCGACGCGAGTTCCCAATATCATGTCGGCCTACAACGACCAATGGGGTCAACGGAGTGTCCCGCGTCTCGGATCGATCGATCACACCAACTGCTCATTCTCTTGCAAGTTCCGGCACCAGCTCAGCACGGTAAGAGTAGATATGTTCCCCGTGTCTGGCCGATCTCCGCGCGCCAAGGCTGGTGGCATAGGCTTTGCTCTGTAGATCTCGCCGCTTACCATTAGTTTCCAGGCGATGCGCGCCATCTTGTTCGCTAGCGCCACGGCAGCGAGCTTCGGCGGCTTGCGCTTGAGTAGGTCGACGAGCCAGGGTGAGACGGCGCCTCGGCCGCGTCGGACATGCCGGATGACAGCAGTGGCCCCGGCCACCAGCACGCTGCGCAAGGCTTCGTCGCCGGCGCGCGTCATCACACCGAGCCTGACCCTGCCGGCGGTTGAATGATCCTTCGGCGTTAGGCCGAGCCAGGCGGCAAAGTGTCGGGCCGATCGAAAGGTCTCAGGTGCCGGCGTCTTCATCACGAGTAGCGACGCTACCGATCGGGCCGACACCGGGGATTTGCGCCAGGCGCTGGCTGCACTCCTCCGCCCGATGCCAAGCCATCAATTTGGCGTCGACGTCTTTCAGTTGTGTTTGCAGCTGCGCATATTCCTTGGCATGGAGCCCGAACAGCTCCCGCGCCAAATCCGGTAGCATCTTATCTGCCGCGATACGTTCGAGCAGCGGTTCGATCTTGCACACCTTTGGCAGCGATCAGCCCGTATTCTGCCGCATAACCACGGATCGCATTGGCGAGCTGCGTGCGATTGCGGATCAGCCGGTCGCGCAGGCCGACCAGCATCAATGCCGCCTGGTTGTCGGCTGTCTTGACCGGTACGAAGCGCATCGTCGGCCGGCTCATCGCCTCGCACAGCGCTTCGGCATCGGCCGCATCGTTCTTGCCGCGCTTGACGTACGGTTTGACATATTGCGGAGGGATCAGCTTCACTTCGTGCCCGAACGACTGCAGGAGACGCGCCCAGTGGTGCGATCCGCCGCACGCTTCGATCGCTACCACCGTCGGCGACAGCTTCTCGAACAACGTTACCACCTCCTTGCGCCGCAACTTCTTGCGCAGCACCGGCTCCTCAGCCGCGTTTACGCCATGGAGTTGGAAGACGTGCTTTGACGTGTCGATGCCAATTCGAATAATTTGTTCCACGGACGGTCTCCTTTGCTAGAGATCTGCAACGACCTCATTCTGGTACATCGATGCCGTGCGGGGGCCGTCCACCCCAACATCATGCGGCGGCCCTGCGCCGACCGCGAAGAGAAGCGAGTGACCCGCGGGGCGACACGGTCCGAAAAAACGCAACAGGAGCTTGACCTCAACAACTCCAATCAGAGAAGCCTGCTAGTGAGCCTTGAGCGGCATGTCGTCGTCTCCCCGCACAGTCTGTCGTTCGATCTTGTGATGAATTTTGGGCGAGCAATCGCCTCGGTGCAGTGCTTCCAGGCGCGCTGCGATTTCAGCGTCGGCGTGAGTCCGCCGCTGGTTATGGCGCAAATATTCGACCCATGTCGGTACGTGGTAACATTCGGTCCATAGTTCGGGCTTCTCAAGGTCGCGCAGCAGCGCCCACTGCCTGGCGCCGTCTCGAAGTCGGGCCTTTCGCCATGATGTCATCACAGCGAGGAATTCTGAAACGTCTTGCCGATCAATACGATAATCAACCATCACCATAATCGGGCCGCTTCGCGACCGCAGATCAATTTGCAGCGCCGGTTCGGTGAATTTGTTGGTTGGGTCTAGATTGAGCGTTTCAAATTCCGGTTGGCGAAGGAAAATGCCGATCAGCCCACCGAAGACAAGAACGAGGCTGGCAACCCACACGGTTCCAGAAACACCCTGGATGTTTGCCAATTCACCCCAGATCCAGCTGCCCGCCGCCATGCCGCCATATGTGACGGTCTGATACAGGGACATGGCTCGTCCAACGACCCATCGTGGCGCTGAAAGCTGAACCGTCACGTTAAACAGGGAGAATGCCTGCAGCCACGCCGCGCCGGCCGGCATGAGGAGCAGGCAGCTCAGCCAAACGTGTTCGCTGAATGCCAGAAAGAAGCAGCTGATCGCCAGCACAAAGAATGCTCCACGAATGACTAACTCGTTGCTGAGCACTTCCCGGGTCCGTCCAATGAGAAGCGCGCCGCAAATCGCACCCAGGCCAAAGAACCCGAGCATCACGCCATAGGTGATCGCAGTGCCCTTCACCTGTTCTCGGGCAATAAGCGGCAGCAGAGCCAGAATGACAATGGCGGTGAGACCGAAAACGAAACTCCGACACAGCACCTTGAGTAGGTTCGGCGACAACAGCGCATAGCGGAAGCCCGCGGCCATGGCGCTGCCGAAAGCCTCCCGCGGCAGCGACGGTCGCGCGCGTAAGATCTTCCATCGCAAAAGCGCAATGATCAGGGCGAAGTAGCAAAAGACATTGAAAAGAAACGCAAAGGCCGCACCGGCTATCGCGACGATCAGTCCACCAATGGCCGGCCCGATGCTGCGCATGAGGTTGTAGCTCATGCCGTTAAGTGCAACTGCGCTCGACAGGTGTTCGCGGGGGAGGATATCTCCCATCGAAGCTTGCCACGATGGGTCGTGCAACGCCCAACCACAGCCGATCAGGCACGTGAGACCCAACAGGGTCCAGGGTGTGAGTGCCTCTGTATAGGCCAGAAAAGCCAAAGACGCGGAAATGCACACCATCAGCAGCTGAGCCGTCAACATAATCCGGCGGCGATCAAAGTTGTCCGAGAGCGCTCCCGAAGCGAGCGAAAAGATCATGTATGGCAGCGTGGTCGATGACTGGACGAGCGCCACCATCCCGGGCGACGTGGCAATGCTCGTCATCAGCCATGCAGCAGCCACGCCTTCGACCAGGAAGCCAAGGTTTGAAATAAGTGCAGCCGACCAAAGAGAACGGAACGTCTTGTGTTGAAACGGAACAAGTGGAGACATTCTATTTGCCATTGTGGAAACTTTCGAGATCGACTGCTGGCTCGAATTCGCAAACCAGCCAAAACATGGCCACACCATTAAAGCCAAGCTGCCACGCTCTCGCGTCGATTTGTTGAAACGGCTGAATGTCTGAAACGAAGCCAATCACGCGGCAAGGATTTGGAACTGCTCGACCAGGGATGGATTCGGATTGAAGGCGAACCTCGCATGTTGCTTACGCATCATGTGAGCCATTTCGATGCCGTTTACGATGATCACGGCTGATGGTGGTGATGTGAAGCCGAGCACTGACCGGATGCACCACTGGCCGCGGACCTTGATGTGCGTCTCGTCGACATGCCGCTTCCCGGTCACGCTATGTTTGCGCCGGTTGAAATGCTCTAGCAGTAGCGGTGCGAAACGAACGGTCCAGCGGTGAATGGTCGTGTGGTCGACGGCGATCCCTCGCTCGGCCATCATCTCAAGATCACGCAGGCTGAGATTGTAAGCCAGGTACCGACGCACACAAAGCAGCATCCCCGGCTGGTTGAACTGACGGCCCTTGAACATCTAATCCTCCGAAATGTCGAAGAGGTGCGTGCCATAGCGCCGTCAATCCAAACGTTGCAAACACATCCGCACGCCGCTCGGTGCCGCGAAAGCCGCCCAAGGAAGATAGACAACCGCCTCCGCACGTACGTTCCCTGCACTTGGTATGACGCCGACAAGTTGTTCGCCGTACGCCCAAGGCGAGGACGCTTGCGAATCTCGTAAGCGAGAACTCCCAGCCCGCGGTCAGCCTGAGGGCACGCAAGAATGCCGGATGATCATGGGCGCCGACGGCACGACCGGCGAGCTGCTGGGCGGAGCTCTCGAACCCGCCGAGAGGGGCGAGTTGTGGCTCGCTAGGCGCCGTTATTTGGCGACGGCGGAGCGCTTCTTCTGGCGAGCGCGGATGGGTCATGGCCGGCCCGACCACCAAGACATCGAAGATAGTCCAAGCAATGTCATAGGCCGCCCAACGCTGCCGGAAACATTCGTGAACCAGCTCATCGTCTTTGTTTGTCAACACGGATTGCCTCAATCCCGTTGTCGCGAGACAGTCTAACGTCGAAGCAGACATAATAGCAATTTGATGAAGAACAACACGCAATCCACCTTGACACGCGGAATGATGTTACGCATCAACTCACAACTAACCTGTAAAATACTACAAAAAATTGGTTCTCTACCCTCAGACAGCCCGCGTCGCCCTCGTTGTCATACGTCATGAGAGAATACCCTCGTTATATTTTTCACGCTTGTGATCAGTGCGTCCGTGCGGAAACATCATTTTAGCGGCAGCATACAATCTATAGCGAGCTAAGCGCATGAATAATCTTTAAGATTGTTCTAAGGTTATATTGCAGAACCAGCTGAGCTGCTCGTAAAGAAGAGCGCCGATCCGGAGATCCTTGGCCGCACAGAGACACTGATCGCACAGGAGGAGGCGATTGCAAGAAAGAAGCACGAGGCTTAACAGCGAGCTAGCGAGCCTAGTGTCGCGTGAATGCCCTGTACGGTTAAACGCTCCACTACTTGAGCCGCCACAATGGGCGCGTCATCCACATTGGTGTCCGGCCAGACCCGTGCGCGTCTTTTGGGGAAAGCACCTGGCACGAAATAGGAGAGGCCGGCGCTTGCAACATAGATAGTCGCTGCAACGCCCTCGAAATTGCGATTGAAGTGGAACTGCGACTTCATCACGATAAAGTCCTGCTCCCTGATATTGACGCCGTGGGATTCGAAAATGGCCCGATCAACGATGAACCCTGGCTTTGAAGTGACAATCACAAGGAAACGATTATTAATCTCGATAAGGGCCGTCTTTCCCATGGCAGCGGATTCGTTGGCAAAACTGGGTCCAATGAGTTTAATATCTCTATTGTTGAGCAGCTTGACCACGCCTTCGACCTCGAAGGGCATATATAGCGGGGTCATCTTGCCGCCGAGACGCATCTTGATTTTTGCGCCGACGCCGGCTGCCTGTGCCTGAGCTACAGTTTCCGGATCATTGACCGTCAGCGAGCCCTGGAGCTTTACAGGATGCTTCAGTGCGGCTTGCAGGATCAAGGTGCTGTCCCCCGGCGCGCCGGCCAGCGTCCGGTCGCCAAGATCGGCAAGCGCCTTGGTAATGCCGCGCTTGTCCTTCGCAGTCGCATCGAGGGCCTCTGCGATCGTCACGGTTTCATCCTTGAAGCACTTGCGCAGATTCCAGAACTCCTGGGCGTAATCCTCCACGATCGCCGTGGCTTGCGCATATGGCCCGTTGCTCAGGATCACAGCGGCCTGACCCATGTCCGTTAGATCCGCAAAGCGATAAGCGTTGTAGATGCTAAGGTCCACCACTGGCGCTTCCGACTCCTCGAGCGCACGGGCACGTGCGTGCATTTCTTTAAGTGGGCTAAGATGAGTTTCGAGCCTACCCGGGGCAATCATTCGGGTTTTCGCGAAGGTATAGACCGGTCGCAGACGGCCTTCCAGCACATCGAAGACCAGTTTAACGACCTTCTTGCCATTGTCGTAGTAATCGTCATGGGGATTGTTCTTGCAGGCGATGCAGATGTCGGCTGCCTTCAACATCTGCGGCGTGATATTGGCATGAAGGTCGAGACCTACTCCGATGACTGCGTTTCCGCCGATGGCGCCGCGAATGTAGGAGAGGAAATCACCTTCCGTATCTTCGAACTCAGTCGTGGACATCGACCCATGCAGGTCCAGGACAATCGCATCGGGCGCGAGCTTCTTGAGTTCCTCGCCCCAGAACTGGCGTTGCTCAATGTAGAAACCATGATCGATGGCGCCGCTCGGGGCGATCATCGAATCTGAAACGGGAAGGATTTCAATATCAGCGCGTTCAATCAAGGCGTCGACAATCCCGCCGAGCGTCGTGCCATTTCCCTTAGCCGCCTCGATCACTGTCTCGCCGCGAACGATCGTGATATCTGCCGCCGCTGTCGCAGGCGCATATCCGTGCGATTCATGAAACAGGCGTCCGACTGCTATGCGCTTCATAATATGAAATTGTCTCCTGAATGTCAGGGTTGATCGCTAAGGACTTCGCGGCGATGGGCTAGCGGATGGTGACCCGCGGAGGCTGCGCTGGGGACAAGTGCTGGAACTCTTAAGGGGCCGCAGGTTGTTCCTGTTCGCCAGGGGTCGGGAATGGTGTGATCGACCAATCGATTAAGTCGACGGCACGCTGAAGTATCGCCTCTGTCCGATCATGGGTGGGTGAAGAGGCGACGACATATCCGATCATGTCTCGGAGATCTCCTTTCCTGACGATCGGTGTCTTGGGTTCAACATACAATTTGACCTCGGCGACGCCTGGTATGGCAGCCGCCCGACTGTCGCCACTGATCCAATCGAGAGTGCCGTCGCGATCAGGAACCAGGAACCGCATGGCCGCAGTCTGCGAATGCCTTCTACGCAAATTCCATTTCTCACCGATGACAAGCTTGATGTGCTCGGTGACCAGATCAACACCGTAAGCCAGCTGAACCATTTGGGGAATGCCTGCGCCATGAAGACGGGGATTGACTTCGATGACGATTGGGCCACGCGTCGTCCACCGGAATTCAATACCCGCTGGCCCCCAGCCAAGGTCGAGAGCTCGCAAACAGCTCAGCGAAACATCGGCGATACGCTGATGGTCGTCATCAGGCAGCGGGGCCGGAAAGGTGCACTCCCGACCGACAAAATGGGGTAAGGGACCGAAGTCAGTGGTGCCAATTCCAATGATCTGATCTCCCATTGCGTCGGCCCAATAAGAGGGGCCTTGTGCGAATTCTTCGACCAATATCCTAGGCGGGGACTGCCATATGTGCTCCCCGCCCAAAAGATAGGTCGTATGTTCGGCTAACTCATCGAAGCTGCGGCACAGTCGGACACCTCTGCTGCCGGCACCAACTGTTGGTTTAAGAATCACCGGCAGGCCGATCTCCGTGGCAAAACTTTCCACCTCCGTCGCATCCGCTGCCAAGCGATAAGCAGGTATTGGAACGCCGGCCTCTGCGAGTAGGTGACGTTGCTTGAATTTGTCGCAGCATTGTTCAATGGATGTGGGGTTCGGTCCCGGCAGATCGAAATGGCGGCAGAGCTTGCCAACTGTCGCATAGAACGAGTCCCCGACGGACGTAATGCCAGCAATGTCATCACGGAGCCGGGAACATTCGCGGATCAGCGCATCGAGATCGGCTGTATCGACACGGATTGCCTCAATTCCTTCGGCCCCAAGATAGTCGTACTGAGCTGGATCAGCCGACAGGACAATTGGATGAAGACCAAGACGCTGGGCCGCATGGACGTATAGCGGACCATTATACCTTGAACCTTCAAGCAGGATGAGTGCTCTTCTTGCCATTGGCCGTTGTCTCCGACGTTGCGTGCTATGCGGCGGTCCGAGCGTACATCGGCAAATCTTTTTCAGCCGTGCCTGATCTCAGACCTTGTAGTGAACGTACCATTGTCAGCGATTTGCGGTCGCAAAGATTCTGCAAATTTAGTTTAAGTATTTGTTGCAACAGTTTGATCGCCGACCCTTGTCCCGCTTTTGCGATTCGCTGCTGGTACCGTCGCCTAGCCGTTTCGATTGAGATAATCTTTGAGCTTCGTAGCTAGGACGCGTACATGGGGCGGAGCGACCATCGTGTAATGGTCACCTGGCACTTCGTGAATTTCCAGGCGCGCCCGCGCGAATTGCTTCCACCCAAGATCGCCATCAGGTTCATTAGTGGATGTGCGCAGCCCCTTCTTGGCTGCAAAAAGAACGGACCTGCTGTCGTTGAACCGAGGCGTATATTCGCGCAGCGCAATTTTATTGGCCTCGGCAACTGTCAGGATATTATTGAGCTGCGTTTTGCCCATGTCGGGTACGTTGCCTGCTTGCATTCCGAAATCCAGCAATGCCGTAACCTGGCACTCACGCTTGATGGATTTCAGCTTTCGCCAATGTTTCTTCAGCGCGGGAAAAAGGACACTCAATGTGACCGCTTGCTCGCTAAGCCAGTCAGGAATACGGCGGTTGCCGAGCAAGCGATGGTACCGGCTGGCTGTGTGCTCTTCATCCTTGTGAAGCGCTTTGGCATCGAGCAGTCCAACTATTGCTACCTCGTCACCAGCATCGCGCAATTGGCAGCCCATTTCCCAAGCAATGCTACCGCCCATGGACAAGCCAACGAGTTGATAAGGGCCGCGTGGTTGTACGCTCTTGATGGCCTCAATATATTCCCCTGCCATCTCGGCAATGCTCAGGTGAGGTTTTGCCTCACCATTCAGGCCTCGCGCCTGTAATCCGAAGAGCGGCTGGTCTGCACCCAATGCCTTAGCAAGAGGCGTATATAGGAGTACATGTCCCCCAAAAGGGTGGGGGCAAAACAGAGGTGTCCGTGAACCGCCGGTTTGTATCGGCACCAATGCGTTCGGACGCACGCTTCCACGGATCTTCGAGAGGGCTATCGCGAGCCCGCTTGGTGTCTGATGTTCCAGCAACAGGGAGACAGCCAATCTCTCTCCCGTTAGCTGCTCGATGCGATCGATCACGCTTAAGGCACTCAACGAATCGCCACCAAGATCAAAGAAGCTGTCGGTCGCGGCAACGTCTTCCAAGCCCAAAATGTCCCGGTAGACCGCCGCAATTTGGCGGTCCAAAGCTGCCTCAGCAGACATCTCAACTACAGTCGGACTGCGCACCCCTTCGTTCCCAGTCGGGGGATCGACGGATGTGGCTGCAATATCAGGCTGCTTCAAATCGGCATTTTGTTCCTGCTCCTTGGTGACGACTGCATCGAGCCAGTAACGCTTGCGATCAAAAGGATAAGGCGGGAGGGGGGTACGCTGCGGGGGCTTATGATCGTGCAGGCCAGACCAATCTATGCGAACGCCGCAGGTCCAAAGCTTGCCCAATGTCTGTAACAGTCTCAGGCGATCACCTTGCCCATGATCGCCTCCTGGCAAGGCCGCAAAGGCGATGGGGCTGCGCAGGTTGATCTTTGACTTGGAATGTCCCGTCAGGGCTGCGCCAGGCCCCATCTCAATGAACAATTCGTGGCCCGATTGCACTAGCCGATCGAACGTCTGATGGAATTGCACCGTCTCTCGCAGGTTGCGGACCCAATAGCTGCCATCGAGCCGCACGTCCGCCTCAAGCCAGTCACCGAGCACAGTTGACATGAACGGTACTTCCGGTGCGTGCAGCTCGACTTGTTCGGTACGAATCCTAAACTCCGGCAGGATTGGATCGAGCAGGGATGAATGCACGGCATGACTTCCACGTATCCGTTTGCTCGCGATAGATTTCGCCTGCAATCGCTCATGAAACGCTTCGATCTCGGATGCGGCCCCCGAAACGACGCACAGACGTGGACCGTTTATGGCCGCCAATGAAAGGCGTTCGTTCCAATAGGGCTGGAGCTCTTCCGGCGACAGGCTGACTGCAACGATGCCGCCGGCAGGCACACGCGACGTTAACTGTCCTCTTATCAGCGTCAGTCGAATGGCATCACGTAACGAGATGATGCCCGCAAAATGAGCGGCTGCATATTCGCCGATGCTGTGGCCGATCACAGCTGCAGGGAAAATGCCCCACGACAGGAAGAGCTTCGTCATTGCATATTGCGTAGCAAAGATGACAGGCTGTATGACGGCTTCCAGCTGAGGCTCAAGCTCGCCATCAGATTTGCCTTCGCAGTAGAGCAGGGGGCGGAAATCAATATGTGCGAGCTCATTAAGCCAGTTTGCGCATTCGTCGATGGCGTTGCGGAATACCGGCTCTTCTTCATAGAGCTCCCGACCCATTCCAATCTGCTGCCCGCCCTGGCCGGAGAACATGAAAACGATGCGGGGTTCACTGCTTGACGCTTCCCCCGATGCGCCCGCATGCAGTGCCGCCTGATCGAATTGGTCGGCTAGTTCCACCAGACCGGATCCGACGATACTTGTGCGATATCTGAGAGCGGCTCGCCCCTTCTGCAGGGTGTATGCGACATTTGCTGCGCTGTGCTGAACCTCGCTTCGGCGCATAAAGCCGGCCAGTTGCCGAAGCACTTCGGTCAGTGCCGACCTGCTCGCCCCCGATACTGGAAACACGTGCAGCCTGCGGCCGCCTTGTTGATGGGTTCGCGGCGGAGTCTCCTCGAGAATCGCGTGCGCATTCGTGCCACCGATGCCATATGAGCTGACCGCACCGCGCCTTGGCCCGCCGCTCTTAGGCCAAGCGGTGCAGGTCTTGGCTACGAACACCGGGCTCTCTTTGAAGTCGATATTTGGGTTGGGCTTATCAAAATGCAGGCTGGAGGGAATGACGCCCTTGTTCAGCATCGTGGCGAGCTTGATCATTCCCGTTACACCCGCTGCTGCGTCGAGATGGCCGATATTTGTTTTGACCGAACCTATTGCGCAGAATTGTTTCCTCGCTGTGTGGGAACGGAAAGCCTTGGTCAGGCCAGAGATTTCGATGGGGTCGCCAAGGTAAGTTCCCGTACCATGCGCCTCCACGTAACCAATGGTGTCCGCAGAGGCCTCAGCATCGGAGAGGGCAGCTTGGATTACCGCTGCCTGTCCTTCAGCACTGGGGGCGGTGAACCCTACCTTGGCCGCGCCATCATTGTTGATGGCGGTTCCCTTTATGACTGCCCAGACATAGTCGCCGTCTCTACGGGCATCGCTCAGCCGCTTGAGAACAACCGTCGCTGCTCCGCTGCCTCTCACCGTTCCTTGTGCTTTCGCATCGAACGCACGGCAGTGGCCGTCAGGGGACAAGATATGGCCTTGTTGATGGAGATAGCCTTTTCCATGCGGCAGGGAAATCGATGCACCGCCTGCCAGCGCCATATCGCACTCATTGCTGCGAAGGCTCTGGCAAGCGAGGTGGACAGCAACCAGCGAAGTGGAACAGGCCGTCTGAACTGACACGCAGGGGCCGGTCAAATTGAGCTTGTAGGCAATGCGCGTCGCCGTGAAATCGTGGCCATTAAGAATGCGGATCTGCAATTTCTCTGAATCCAGCAGGTCCCTGCCTGCTTCCCGCTCAGCGAGATAGTGGTTCGCCCCTACGCCAGCAAAAACACCGACTTTGGCCTCGGATGGCTCGCGCGATCCGTATCCCGCATGGTCGAGCGCCTGATACGCCGTTTCCAGCAGGATCCGCTGTTGCGGGTCCATCCACGCTGCTTCCTTAGGCGAGATGCCGAAGAACGCTGCGTCAAACAGATCAACGCCGCTGATAACGGCTTCGCGCCTCACATAATTAGGCTTGCCAAACGTGTCAGGAGCAACGTCAGCGTCTCGCAATGTCTGTTCATCCAAGTCTGTGATGGACTCAACGGCATCGACCAGATTGTTCCAGAATTGGTCGACGTTTTCCGCTCCCGGGAACCTGCCCGCCATACCTATGATTGCAACAGCATCGCGGTCCTGTTTGGGTTCGTTGCCGCTTCCGGCCGAACCAATTGTGGTCTTTAAACCTCCAGCGGAGTGAGGAGCAGCTTGAGTTGCGGCCAAATGCGCAGCGAGCGTTCTTATTGTGGGGTGCTCGAAAAGATCCAGAATCTTGCAATCAATGCCCAGACGATCTTGGATACGCGCCTGAACTTGGACAACAGCCAGGGAATGTCCGCCAACATCAAAGAAACTGTCTTCACCACCGACGGAATCCAGGTTCAGCACGTCCTTCCATATCTCAGCCAGTTCCGCCTGAAACCCACCGGTCGGCAAAGTTGCTGCCTTTAATTTCGGGGCGTTTCTCGGCTCGGGAAGCGCGCGTCGATCGATCTTGCCGCTACGATTGGTTGGTAGCTGCGGGAGGAACACGAACTGCAAGGGCACCATGTAGCCAGGCAACGCGCCGCGCAGGAAAGTCTGAAGTTCATCGACATCCTCCGAACTTTCCGGTCGCCTCACCACATAAGCTGTCAGGCTCGCATTTTCGCCGAGACGATCTGTCAGCGTGACGCAGCATGCTTTGACGTTTTCGTGCTTCATCAGACACTGCTCGATTTCGGCAAGTTCAACCCGCATGCCGCGGATTTTGACCTGTCCGTCCTTTCGGCCCAGGAACTCAATCGTGCCATCTGACCGATACCGGGCCAGATCACCAGTTCTGTAGAGCCTGGATTGCGGATCATTATCGAACGGGTTTGGCCGAAAAAGCTCGCGCGTGAGATCATCGTTACTGATGTAACCGCGAGCTAGGCCGACGCCCCCGATATAGAGCTCGCCGATTGCCCCAAGCGGTGCCGGATTGCCATAGCGATCAAGGATGTATGCCTTGCTATTGATGGCGGGGCGCCCGATAGGCGGCTTTCGCCCGTCGGCACTCACCTCAGTTCTTACGCAATAGACGGTCGTTTCAGTCGGCCCATAGGAATTGAAGATGCGGCGGTTTTCGCCCCAACGATCAATGAGGCTCGACGGTAAGGGCTCTCCACCCGACTTGATCACGATGAGATCAGAAAGATCAGTCGACGGCAAGGATGTCCAAGCTGTCGGTGTAAGACCGGCAACGGTGATGCGCTCACGGCGCATGAACTCGACCAGCTCTGCTCCGGGCAGCGATGCTGATGGGGGCGCAAGGCACAATCGACCACCCGAGGACAAAGCCAGCATAAAATCGAATAGCGATGCATCAAATCCGCAGGAAGCGAACTGCAATACTCGGCTATCCGGGCCCGACTGATAAGTGCGTCTTAGGTCCTCCGCCATGTTGCAGGCGCTGCGATGTTCGATCATCACGCCTTTCGGCTGACCTGTGGAGCCGGACGTATAGATCACATAAGCCAAGTCGAGGGAGCCGGCGGGGCAGTGCGGAGGCGTGACTTCATGCCGAGCAATTTCGGTGTGGTCTTCGTCGAGGAGAACCACTGCGCATTCATTCGCACCTTCAATGCTTCGCCCGGATAGGGCATCCCCAAACGTCTGTTCTCTGAGCTCCGACTTGCTGATGAGGGCAGTGGCACCAGCATCCCGCAACATGAAGCGTAGACGCTGGGGTGGCAGTCGCGGATCGAGAGGAAGATAGACGGCCCCGGCCTTCAGGACAGCGAGAAACCCGACAATGAGGTCGCACGAACGCTCAACGAGAATGCCGACCACGTCTCCAAGACGGACTCCTTTTGAAATCAGATGACGGGAAAGCTTGTTTGCTCTTTGCTCAAGTACGGCATAGCTGAGTGCCTCCCATGGGCAGCTGACAGCGATATTGTCCGGGTAAGCGGCAGCCTGCGCTTCGATCAGGTTGTGCAGGCAAGTGTCGGACGAAAAACATGCGGCTGTGTCGTTAAAATCATGCAGGAGCTGGTGCTCCTCCCCTGGCCTCAGAAGACTATAGTCGCCTATCCGTCGCGCTGGCTTATCTGCGATCGCCTCAAGCAAAAAATGATAGTGCTTCGCAAGCCGCTCTATAGTGCTAGCATCCCACAAATCCGCTTTATACACGACCTCAAGGCGGACACTTTCCTTGCGTGCCAGGATTCGAAAATCAAGATCGATCCAGGTATCGGTCTCACAAAATTGGATTTGCGCAGGCAAGCCGGAGAGGTCGACGTCGCATGGCGTGAAGCCAAGAGAACTCACCGCCTCCGGAGTGAAGTTGAAAGCTGCTTGCGCGAGCTGATTGCGATCAGGTGTAGGGGGGAGCTTGAGCTTCTCCAGCAGCAGTGGAAGAGGAAAATATTCGTGGCTGCGCGCGCTGCGCATCAGATGTCGCACCCGCTGCAAATGGTCGAGGAAAATGGGATTTCCGGAAAGATCTTGCCGCAGGGCCGCCAGGGTCACAAAGTAGCCGAAGGTGCCCGAAAAACTTCCTGCCGGACGGCCAAGGCGAGGCACGTAAAGGGTGATGTCGTCCTGGTCGCAATAACGATGCAGCAGGACATAATAGGCAGCAAGCAGGACGGTGGACAGCGTCACTTTTTCCTGGTGCGCCAGTCGTTCCAAGCGCGCGACCACGGGCTTGTCGATGTCCAGGGAGAAAACTGACCCAGTGTGCGTCGCGGGCGCAGTTCGTGGTTTGTCGGTCGGAAGGGCCAGGTCGGGCTCATGATCGACAAATTGGCTGCGCCAGTACGCCCACATACGCTCTCCGTCGTCGCCGGCAAGGAGTCGCTCCTGCCAGGCTACGAAGTCCTCGTACGGGGTCATCGTGGTCAGAACCGGTATTTCCGTTTTGCCACAAAACGCCTGGTAGAGCCTGCCGAACTCGTGCAGGAAGGTGCGAATGCTGTAGGCGTCGGAAATGATGTGATGGAAATTGAGGAGGAGAATCTCGTCCGTGGCACTGCGCATGAACAGGTGTGCGCGAAACAATGGCCCATGTTCCAGATCGAAAGGCGAGCGAGCTTCCGCTGCGATGGAGTGACGGAAGTCCGCCTCTTCAAGATCTTGTAGCCGAACGACATGAAAGCTCAGAAGGGCAGTCTCATGAATACGCTGATGGATCCGCTCGCCTTCCTGGTGAAAGGTCGTCCGCAGCATTTGATGGCGGTCAATCAAAGATTGGAGCGCGCGCCGCAAGGCATCAATGTCGAACGGCGCCTTTATGCGCAACTCGACTGGCAGATTGTATTCGCTACCGGTCGGTCGTTTTTGATGGTGTATCCAAAGGCCCATCTGGCTATGCGACAGCGGACGGGTAACATGATCCATTGCTTTCTCCAGCCACATATTTGTGCGGAGAACGCTACCCCATCTTCTCTTGGGATGGTCTGAATTTTTAGCGTATTATCATTCCATTTATGTGAACCTATTGTATCAAGAAATACATACCAACTCGTAATTGGAATTTATGTTGATCTTGTATGTCAATTCTATTAAGGAGAAAGATCGAAAGCTATAATGTTGTTTCACAATTGTTAAAATGGCTTCATATATCTTTACACATCGCGAGCCATAGGCAATGTAGAAGCGTCTCCTAGTGACAGCAACCGAGCCACCTAAAGCAGCTGAAGGGTCTGAACGGCCACAGCGAGAAAGCCGTTTTGTGCTGATCAGGCAACAGCGGGTTGTGGAGCAGCTTTGATGCATGCATTCGAATAGGCAGACGGGCACCATCGACGTTTGGGTTTTCCGGCATTCTCAGCTGACGATCCCTACGTTGCATATGCGCGAAATTCTGAGCCCAACTGAGCGGGAACGGGCTGAGAAAATTCGTCACATGAATATGCGCCTTTCGTATCTTCAGGCAAAGTGCGCTTTTCGGATCATCCTTTCTGCGCACTTGCGTGTTCCGCTGGGAGATCTCCAGATGACCATTTCGCGCTTCGGCAAGCCCCGATTGCCGGCGCACGATATTGAAGTGAGCCAAGCTCATAGTCACGATTGGTCGGCCGTCGCCGTATCAACCTTAGGCTTCGTTGGGATAGATATTGAGGTTTGGCGCCCCCTGGCAAATTGCCGGCAGTTGGCTTGCCAAGTTATGACCGACCAAGAGGCAAGGGCTTTTGACGACATTCCGAGCGAGCTGACTGTGCGAAAGTTCTTGGAGCTGTGGACCAGAAAAGAGGCCATACTGAAATGCGCGGGTCTTGGCCTCCGCCAAGATCCGCGTGGCCTTCATACAGGCTGGGATGAGCCGGTCGTGGAATTTGGTGACGTGCAATGTTACCTCAACGCACTCCCAGTCTGCGGGCGATTGGTAGGGCATTTAGCATCGCATGCTCCTCAAAAAATCATCATGCGCAGCCTGCCATCAGAATGGACGCTTGGCTGAAAGGACGCGCTGCAACAACGCCGATGAACGCAGCCTCGACGAGCGCGACCGTCGCCTGTAACCAAGTGGATGTGTTCGGTGACGAGATCGACTCCGTAAGCTTAGCTGAACCAGTTGAGGAGTGCCCCCACCAGCAAGACGCGGATTGACTTCAATGACAACTGGGCCAGACGTTGTCCACCAGAATTCAATATTCGCTGGCCCCCAGCCAAGGCCAAGAGCTCGCAAGCAGCTAAGCGAAACGTCCGCGATACGCTCCTGTTCGTGAGCGGTCAGCGGGGCGGGAAAGGTGAACTGACGGTATGCGAAATGCGGTAGAGGGCCAAATTCACCGGTACTCATCCCAACAACGTCATTTCCCATTGTTTCAGCAGTATAGTAGGGGCCTTGTGCAAATTCTGCGACTAACACCCGGGGCGAGGATGGTAATAAATCACTCCTGCCCAACAGAGAGGTCGTATGTTCGGTCACTTCGTCAAAGTTGCGACACAATCGGACGCCGATGCTAACGCTCCCTTCCACTGGCTTAACAATCACCGGCAGGCCGATCTCGGCGGCAGCACTTTCAACGTCCGAAGCATCCGCTACCAAGCGATAAGCGGGTACTGGAACGCCGGCTTCGCGAGAAGCTGACGTTGACTGAATTTGTCGCAACATCGTTCGATGGATGTGGGGTCCGGTCCCGGCAGACTGAAAAACCGGGAGAGTTTGCCAACTGTCGCACAGAGCGTGTCCCAGTCGCTCCTAATTCCGGCGATGTCATAGGTCTCACGTAGCCGAGAACATTCGCGGATCAGCGAGATTGTTTATATCAACACGGACTGCCTCAAACCCTTCCGCCGCAAGATAACGTACTGAGCTGGATCAGCCGACAGGTAATCGGATAAAGACCGTGATGGAGGGCCGCTTTCACGTAAGCGGACCATTGTTCCTAGAACCTTCAAGCAGGATAAGCGCTCTTCGTGCCATTGGCTGGTGACTCCAACGAGGCCGGGCTGTGAAACGGTCCGAGGGCTCATCAGCATAAGATATTTCAGCCATGCCTGACGCCGGTCCTTGTGGTGAACCTACCATTGTCAAAGACTTGCAGTCGCAAAGATTCTGCAAATTTAATTGAAGGAACTGTTGCGTCAGGGGCGCCAGTGTTTTCGAAACCCCGATAGAAATGTGTGCAGCGCGTCCGTCCGTGGTCGGTCGCTGAGAGAACCTGATCGGCACATCCCAATCGCACATCGTACCAGCTCCTGGTATCTATCTATCTAGCTTCAACAGGTTGTCCAAGGCTAGAGCGAGGCGACTGATACAGCCATGCAGCCCGGACCGACAACTCTGCGGCGCGGTGACCTGAAGTCGGATAGGCGATGGCATACGCCGATTCGCGTAGCGCCTTCTGGATTAAGCGTGCGCCATCGCCCCTCTCAAGGCGGGGTCGCCTACTACGCCAGGTTTGGCGTCGCGATAGCCGGCCTCATGGCCAACAAAGATCCCAAGCGCGGAAGGAAATGGAGCCTGCAATCAACCATGGCAAGGCCGAGCGCGACAGTCCGGCACGCTTGAGGACGCGGCTGACGGTGGCGGGCGATACGCCGACCTCATGAGCGATGTGCTTGCCGGTCCAGCGTTGCCGCCGCTACGCAACGATGCGCTCGGCGATCGACGCAGCGGTGGCCTGTGGCATATGGGCGGGCCGCGAGGAACGGTCGATCATGCCTGCCCGCCCTTCGGCCTTGTAGCGCTCGACCCAGCGCGCCACGATCTTGGCCGACACGCCGTAGACACGCGCTGCATGGGCTTGGGAAAAAGCGCGTTCGATCACCGACAGCGCCATCCTGCGCGTCAGCTTCCGCACTATGGGTCCGCTGAAGGCGCTCGCGACCGCGACGAAAGCCCCTTTCATCGACGCTGTATGCGGTGTGTTCTTTGAAGTCCGACAAGGGCGAGACACTCGCCCTTGTCGGTGAAAGCGGCTCAGGCAAATCTACCATCGCGCGCACGATGGTGGGCTTGCAGCGGGCCGCGAGCGCGAGCGGCAGCGTCAGCTTCGGCGGGCAGGAAATCGAGGAACTCAGCGGGGCTGAACGGAAGCCCTCCTGGCGGCGCATGCGATGGTGTTCCAAGGACCCCGTCGGATCACTCTCGCCCAGGCTGATGGTTGGATCGCTCCTGACAGAGCCTTTTCGCACCATCGATTAAAGAACCGCGATGCCGGAGCCGAAGCGGCGCGCCTACTAAGTATGGCCGGCCTGCCGGTTGATCTTGTTCGTCGCTATCCCCATCAGCTTTCCGGCGGTCAGGCCAGGCGTGTGGGAATCGCGCGAGCCTTGCGTTCGAACCCGATTTGGTCATCGCCGATGAGCCGACTGCAGGCCTCGACGTCTCGGTGCAGGGCGAGGTGTTAAACCTACTCGCACGGCTTCAGGACGAACTCGGCATGGCGATCCTGATCATCTCACACAATCTCAATGTCGTGCGCCATATGACCGATCGCATGGCGATCATGTATCTAGGCCGCTTCATTAAGGTCGGCTCGACTGAGCATATCTTTGATCACGCACGTCAACCCTACATGCAGGCGCTGCTTGCGGCCAATCCTGAGCCTGACCCGGATGGTGTGCTGAACAGGATCGAGCTTAAGGGCGAGGCCCCGAGCATGATGAGGCGGCCATTCGGCTGCGAGTTCCACACCCGCTGTCGCTACGCGCAGGATATCTGCAGCCGCGTCTTCCCCGAACCCTCAACAAACCCGGAGAATACGGAGCACAGCTTCAGATGCCATTTTCCACTGGAGCGCGAAAGCGCGCTGCTGCTGCAGCAAAGACCGCTTTCTCCAGTTGGAACCCAAACCGATGACGAGTCATGATGCGCGCTCGCCGCAGACCATAGGGACAAGAAGAGGATCGCTGAAATGAGACTGGGCGAGGGTGAACTTCGGCGCGGTGGAGGTCACGTGGCCGTTCTCCGACCGGGCGAGGCAGATGTCCTTGATCCGAGCTTCGATGCCGGCCTGATCGCGGCGGCGGGACTTGTAGTGACAGGTCGACGTCGAACTCCAGAACCGGCTTGCCCGCCGGATCGACACGTTCCACTCATCACACGTGTCCGCCACCAGCTCGCGTTTGCGAGGCCTCACAGTTTTCCCGAATGACGGCCTGCAATCTCCTTGTCCAAGGAAAGATCGGCCACCAGCTCCTGAGCTTGCCGTTCTCGTCCTCAAGCTGCTTCAGCCCCTTCATCTCGGTCGGCAGCAGTCCGTCGTATTTCATTTTCCAGTCGAAGTACGTCGCCTGGCTGACCCCCCGCCCGACGACAGATCTCCGCGACGGGGACTCCGTCCGATCTCTGCTTCAGAATGAACGCCTTCTGCCCGTCCGAGAACTTCGATCCCTTCCGCTCCTCCCAGCCAAGGGATGTTACGGCGGAAAACTTCACTTTCGAGTGATCCAGTTTTCAGGGGTCAGAGCACAAGGAGACGGGACGAATGAAGCGTTCACGGTGCACGTCGCGATCTTAGGAGCAGGAGCGGGAATCAAGACCCGCCGATGTATGCCGCAACCTTGGGATATCGGAAGGGACTTCCATAAATGCATAGCCACGTCGGTGGCATGGATGTTCCGTTGCGCAGCGGAAGGCTGATGAAAGGAGAACGCCAAGCTGAAGAAGCTGCTCGCCCCAGCCGATGCTGGACAATGCCATCGTGAAGGATGTCGCTGCAAAAACATGAGGCCCGATGCCAAGTGGTACACTTGTGGCCCACGGCTGCGAGCTACAAGTGCCATGGTTAGGCTTTCGTCGATTGCTCAATGTCGCTAAGCGTTGATGCCGTCTCCGCTGCGATGAAGACGGTGGCTGCAGGCGAACGACGCCGGTTCGGCTATCGGCGCATCCACATCATGCTTCAACGGCAGGAACCCTGAACCCGCCGACCGGTTGTGAAGGGGGGTGCTGACCAAACCAGGCTCCAGCGCCCGTTTTTCCGTTTGTCGATCATCAGCTTGCCCTGGACCATGGCCGTCGAAGGCCCTTGGATGCAAGCGACTGCAAATGCCGCGAAATCCACGTCGACCGAAATTAGTCTTTTGCTGCTTAGTCAATAACTACCCTCGATTGACCAAGGACGTCAGGGTCAGGATTGACGCCGATCCCTGGTCCGTCTGGCGGCGAAATCTCGCCGCCAATGCGCGCGGGTGCGCCGGCGTCCAGGCGTGGCGCAACATACCCTGACAGGTCGCACGTGTTCAAAAGCCGGCTTACGGGTGTGGCGGCGGCCAAGTGAAGCAAAGCGCCAGTGGTGACGTCGGATCCCCACGTATCCTCGATGCACATCTTGGCACCGAGGTGCAAGCATAGATCGCGAAGACGCCGAAGTGCGCTAAGTCCGCCAGATTTGGAGAGCTTCAACGCGACAGCATCCATACAGCCGAGATTGTAGGCCTTCAGCAAGGAGCCACTGTCATAGCCGTTTTCATCGATTTTCATGGGGAGGCCTGTGGCAGCCCGGACTGCAGTGCACTCTTCCAAGGTCGCGCAAGGCTGTTCCAGCATGACATCGAGTGACGCAACGGCTTTGCCGACGCGGGTCGCGTCTAACCGGGTCGCACCGCAGTTCCAGTCTCCGTAGACGAGAGGACCAGGGCCAACCGCCTCGCGCACTTGCCGAAGCCGCGCTACGTCGGATTCCCAATTGTTGTCCGTACCCAGCTTGACTTGGAACTGCCGCATCCCTTCAGCGAATGCTTCCCGTGCGATACGCGCCATTTCGTCCGGTGCAGTACAGGTAATTGAATGATACAGCGGCATTCGCAGCGCCTGCCGTCCGCCGAGAAGGGCGTAGAGAGGCAATTTTGCAACTTTGCCTGTAATGTCCCAAAGCGCTAAGTCTAGTGCGGATTTCGCGTAAACGTGCCCCTGCAGCCATGCGTCGAGATTCGTCATCAAGGCTTCGGGTCCGACAGGGTCGGCCCCGATGATAACAGGCGCCATGTATTCGAGCGCTGGGCGGACGCCTTCTGCATATGCGGGTAGGTAGTGGGGAATGGGGCACACCTCACCCCACCCAGAGATGTGTTCATCGGTGTCAACGCGAACCAATACCGATGTCACGGTATCGCAGGTTTTTCCGCCCGCCATGTGATAAGCAACATGGCTGGTCAGGGCAACCTCCCAGACCACGAGCCTTGTTATTTTCATACTGGTCCTCGCCCATGCCGTGGTAAATAAACAGTGCACCCGGGGGAGGGTGCGGTGGAAAGACGTGTCACCCGCGGGGTGATCTCATGCTGGCTTTTCTACTCCGTGAACCAAGCGCGCTCGGCCAAACGCGCGCCCGCCATTGAGCGAACGAGATCAGGCCCGACGCCATCGACCTTCGTGCTGTAGCCGTCTAAAGTAGCAGGGAACGCGAAGATGCAATTGCCGCCGTCCTGGCTGCAGATCGCCTGCATTTCCTGATACATCGATCGACGTTTGTCCATGTCGAGCTCCGTGCGGGCGCTTTGCAGCATTTGGCTGAACCGGTCGTTACACCACCGCGTTTCATTCCAGGGAGCGTCGCACTTGAAAGCAAGCGAGAACATCATTCCGGGCGTGGGCCGTGTACCCCAATAGGTCGTGAAGTACGGCCGCTTCATCCAGATGTTGGACCAATATCCATCGTCTGGTTCTCGCTTGACGGCGAGATTGATTCCGGCGGCTCGCGCTTGCTCGGCCATCAGAATGGCAGAATCGACGGCGCCCCCAAAGGCGGCGTCCGCAGCACTAAGTTCCACATTGAGCGACGAGAGCCCGGCCTGCTTCAAATGCCACTTCGCCTTGTCCGGATCGTATTTGCGATGCGGCAAGGACTTATTGAAAAACGGGTCGTTGCTCGCGATCGGCTGGTCATTGCCGACTTCCGCAAACCCCGAGAAGACGCTGGCAACCAGCCTTTCGCGGTCAATTGCGTATTTAATTGCCTCCCGAACATTGTTGTCCGAATAGGGCTTGTTGCTGATGTCCATGGCGCTACCGACGTAGGTGCCGCCCACCGTCTCCACGATTTTTAGTTGCTGGTTTCGCTTTACCAACTGAACGATCTTCGGCTCGACCCGATCAACCGCGTCGACAGCGCCTGTCGTTAGGGCATTAGCCCGAGCTGTAGCGTCATTGATATAAGTGAATTCCACGCCATCGAACCAGGCGCGATCGGCTTTCCAGTAGTTCGGATTGCGATGGGCACTAAGCGTTACACCCGGCTGAAATTTATCGAGGATATAGGGTCCCGTCCCAATAAAGGTGATCCAGTCTTTGAAGCTCTCGGGTACGATCTGAAGGTGGAAATCGCCAAGGATAACAGGGACGTCAACGTCACCGGTTTTGTGTTCAATGACAACGACGTTGTCCCCGTCGGCGCGAATGTCCGCAAAATCCTCAAGCAGGCCCTTTGCCGCCGACTTGGAGTCAGCTGCTGTATGCCTTTTCAGGGAGTAAACCACATCGGCTGAAGTCAGCTTCTTGCCGTTCGTGAATTCCACGCCCTTGCGCAGCTTGAACCTCCAGGTCTTGGCGTCTTTGCTGGCCTCCCAGCTCTCAGCTAACTCCGGAACTGGGCTCTTGTCCGGCGCGAGCTCTACTAGATTGTTTCCAAAAAGCCACCCACAGGCATAGTGGGGATCGGAAAAGTAGGACATGGGATCAAGGCTGTCGACCGTTGCGCCTTGGGAGTAGCCTATGCGTAAAGTTCCCCCTCGCCTGGGTGTCGAGGCCAAAGCCGGGCCGCCGCGCAAGCTGGCGCCTGCAATCGCCGCGGCGCCGGCGACGAGCAAGGTTCGCCGGGTTGGACGCCATGACAGGTGACCATTCATGGAAATTCTCCCATTTTACCCCACTCAGTTTCACCGCTGTTATGGGGCGAAGAACAGCAGCGCTTTGACGAGCATGCCACGGAGGTCCTTCCCGACTTATTTGTTTTGTCCGACCGTCCGTCGGTTGACGAAGGTACGATTGTTTTATTAGGCTGTCCATACAAAAACATTTGTGCCATGACTGTTCGCGGAGGGACCGTTGGGAAACATTTCAAAGCTGATCGTCAAGCGCCTCGCCCTGGGGATTTTTGTCCTATGGGTGGTGTCGCTTTTTATCTTCCTCGGGGTGTCCCTGCTTCCCGGAGATGTGGCGACCGAAATACTGGGCCAGTCCGCCCTCCCTGAAACGGTCGCCGCCTTTCGACACGAGCTGGGGCTCGATCTGCCCCTTCACATCAGATATGTGCACTGGCTCGGCGGATTGCTCACCGGGGATCTCGGACACTCCCTGGCAAACGGGCGTGCCGTCTCACAGTTGATAGGTGAGCGACTGGGCAATACCTTGTTCCTAGCCGGCGTTGCGGCCTGCTTCTCTGTGCCGGGGTCGTTGCTCTTGGGGTTGCTCACTGCGCTTTATCGCGGGTCGGTCTTCGACCGCTTGACGAACGCAATTACACTCACCTGGATCTCATTTCCCGAGTTCTTCGTCGCCTACATCCTGATCATGTTCTTCTCCGTCCAGGCAGGCTGGTTTCCCAGCCTGTCGACGATGAGAGACAGCGACAGTTTTACGCATTCCCTCTACTTGGTGACGTTACCGGCATTGACGCTCACTCTGGTCGTCACCGCCCATATGATGCGCATGACACGGGCGGCAATTATTAGCGTTCTGGGCAGCCCGTTTATAGAGATGGCAAAGCTGAAGGGCATTGGCCAGCGGCGGGTCGTCGTGTGGCATGCGCTGCCCAATGCCCTGGCGCCGATTATCAACGTCGTCGTGATCGATCTGGCCTACCTCATTGTAGGCGTTGTCGTGGTCGAAGTTGTCTTCGTCTATCCGGGGCTCGGGCAGCTGATGATCGACTCCGTTCAGCGCCGCGATGTTACGGTCGTTCAAGCCTGCAGCCTAATATTTGCAGCCACTTACGTTTTGCTGAACATGTTCGCCGACGTGTTGGCGATTGCAACCAATCCGAGGCTTATGTACCCCAAATGAGTACTCCCGCTGATCTTTCCCCGCTGCCGAACATAGCCGCGGCCGGCCGGCCTCATCACCAGGATCCCGGCCGCTTTAGGGCTTTGCTCGAAGGCCTTCGTGTGGCGCCTCTAAGCGCATGGTTCGGTCTTGTCATCGTGGTCATCTACGTCGTGGTTGCGCTATTTGCGTCCGTGATTGCCCCATACGGGGAAGGCCAGGTGGTTGGATCACAGTTTGATCCGTGGACTGCCCAGCATCTATTGGGTACCGACAATCTTGGTCGGGACACGCTGTCGCGATTAGTATACGGTGCACGAAACACCGTCGGCATCGCGTTTTTGACGACATCGCTTGCCTTTCTTATTGGTGGCAGCGCCGGGCTTGTCGCGGCTGTCGTCGGCGGTTGGGTCGACCAAGCCCTGGCGCGACTGGTAGACATCCTGATGGCAGTCCCGCAGCTGATTTTCGCCTTGCTGCTGCTTACGATTTTCGGTGCGTCGGTCACTTCGTTGATTTCGATTATTGCCGTGCTCGACGCGACGCGCGTCTTTCGCCTGGCGCGCGCGGCTGGAATGAACATCGCGGTGATGGATTATGTGGAGGTAGCGCGCCTGCGGGGGGAGGGGCTGATCTGGATACTCTCTCGTGAGGTGTTGCCGAACATTTTGCCTCCGCTCGTGGCGGAGTTCGGTTTGCGTTTTTGCTTCGTTTTTCTCCTGATCAGCTCCCTTTCGTTTTTGGGCATCGGCCTGCAGCCACCCACAGCAGACTGGGGCTCCATGGTGAGGGACAACGCAATTCTTATCACCTACGGTGATATCACCCCACTGTTGCCCGCCGCCGCCATTGCCCTTCTGACGGTCGGAGTAAATTTTCTAGTGGATTGGTTTCTGCACGAATCGAGCGGTTTAGATGACGAAACTTGATAGCGTCCGCAGCACCAAAGGCGACGTCATACTGGATGTGAAAGGCCTTCGAGTCCGAGGCAAAAGCAAAGCCGGTTGGGCCGAGATCGTCAAAGGGATTGATCTCACGCTGCGACGCGGTGAGATCCTTGGTCTTATCGGCGAATCCGGCGCCGGCAAGTCGACGATAGGGCTTGCAGCGCTCGGGTATGTTAAACCTGGTTGCCGGATCACGGATGGGACCATTCTGTTCGCCGGCGAAGATTTAAGCGAGCTTTCCGAGGCAGAATTGCGCCGGCTGCGAGGCGTGAGGATCGCCTACGTCGCTCAGTCGGCGGCAGCTGCCTTCAATCCAGCGCACAGGCTTGTCGATCAATATACCGAAGTTGCCGTCGTTCACGGTGTTCGCGATGCTTCGTCCGCGCGCGCTGAGGCGGTCGAACTTTATCGAAAGCTGCATCTGCCCAATCCGGAGTCCTTCGGCGAGCGCTTCCCGCACCAGGTCTCCGGCGGCCAGTTGCAACGGGCGATGGTGGCGATGGCGTTGGCTTGCAAGCCGGATATCATCGTCTTCGACGAGCCCACGACGGCCCTTGATGTGACCACTCAAATCGAGGTGCTGGCAGCGATCAAGGATGTTGTCCGCGATTTCCACACCGCGGCTATCTATATCACCCATGATCTGGCGGTTGTCGCCCAGCTCGCCGATCGCATCATGGTGCTCCGGCACGGCGAACTGGTCGAAGAAGGCAAGACCCGGCAGATCTTAGAGCGGCCTTCGGCCGGCTATACGCGCCAGCTCCTGAGGCGTGATGCTCCAAAAAGCGAAACAACGACCGCAAGTCGAAAGATCCTAACCGTCTCCTCCGTGGATGCCGCCTACGGCTCGATCAAGGTACTCCATGACGTCAGCCTCTCCGTAGGGGAGGGCGCTACGGTAGCAGTGGTGGGTGAGTCAGGCTCGGGGAAATCAACACTCGCGCGCGTCGTTACCGGCCTGCTGCCGTGCAGCAAAGGTACCCTTTTATTCGAAGGCAGAGCGATTGATTCCTCGCTCAAACGCCGCAGCCTGGACTTGCGCCGACGCATTCAGCTTGTTCATCAAATGCCCGACACATCGTTGAATCCGCGCCACCGCGTGCGGGAGGTACTTGGACGGCCCCTGACCTTCTACCACGGGCTCACGGGGCGCGTTCGCACAGGAGGCATCATTGAGCTGCTTGAGCAGATCGAGCTGGATCCCAATTTTCTGGATCGCTTTCCCGAAGAGCTCTCAGGTGGCCAGAAACAGCGCTTGTGCATCGCGCGGGCCTTAGCCGCGAAGCCCGATCTGATCATTTGTGACGAGGTAACATCGGCCCTCGATCAATCGGTGGCGCAGGGCATCCTTAGGCTGCTGATGGACCTGCAAAAGAATCTCGGAGTTTCATATCTGTTCATCACGCATGACTTGCAGACCGTTAGAGCTATCGCAGACGAAGTCGTTGTGATGAATCAAGGGCGCATCGTTGAGCAAGGCCCGAAGGATGAGTTCTTCGCCCCTCCACATCATCCTTACACGCAGCTCCTGCTAACCTCGGTTCCACAGATGGACCCGGAATGGTTGGACTCGATCCGAGAGACCCGTGCAGCGCTCGCCAGAGCGGTCAGCCTAGCCTAACAGGCTTCAGGCGGCGGCTTAAGTTACAGGGGCCGATAGCCCCCGTTGGAGACTCGCGCCTAGTGCGTGGTGACCACGATGTTCCCGACGTGCTGTTTATTCATAAACGCCTGCTGTGCTTGGGGGAGCTCTCGCAGAGGGTACTGCGCTGCCAGAAGTGGCTTCAGCAGTCCCTGCTCGATGAGGACTACAAGTCGCCTAGCAGTGCCAGGTGGCACAATGGTTGCGCCAGTGAGCTGCAGATCCTTGTAGATGAGCTGTCGCAAATCGAACTCGACGGTAGGCCCTGAAATGGCGCCGGAGCTGGAATACCGTCCCCCCTGGCGTAAAGCCTCAATGAGATGACTGAAAATCTTGCCTCCGACGACGTCAATCGCGACATCGACCTGGCCGCCTACCGCTGACCGGATTGCGTCTGACAGGGCAGGTGTGTTTCGATCGAGGACCGCATATGCGCCCAGTTCTCTAAGGCTGGACACCTTCGACGGGCTCGCTATAGCAACGATACGCGCTCCGCGCAGCCGACACAGTTGCACCGCGGCCGACCCGACACCCCCCGAAGCTCCCGCGATCACCACTGTCTCACCGGGACGAAGGTCCGTTCGCGCCACAAGGTTCTCGGCCGTCGTGTACGCGCAGGGGAATGTTGCAAGCTCGGCATCGGAAAGGTCGGTGTCGATAGGCAGCGCATTGCCGGAGCGTATGACCGTATATTCGGCAAAGCCGCCGTCGCACTCCGATCCGAAATAGATCGCATTGGCAAGGTCCATCCAATCACCGGTGCCAAGCAACCAGGGATCCACTATAACCCGCTCACCAATTCGTGCGGCATCCACCCCCTCACCGACACCGACGATGGTACCAGCGACATCAGCGCCCTGGATCAAAGGGAACCGAACCGGCGCACCCCCCCAGCTTCCTTCCTCCGATCGAGCGTTGGCAAAGCCATCGCTGCCGGTCGATGGGGTAATTCCATCTGTCACCGATTTGGAATACCAGGCCGTGCGAGTGTTGATGTCCGTATTGTTCAAACCACAGGCACCGACTCTGATCAGAACCTGCCCATCGGCCGGCACCGGAATGGGCCAATCTTCACGATAGTCGAGTTTATCCAGGCCGCCGTGGCCAGTAAGTACAACGGCACGCATTACGGATTGTGAGCTCATGCGGAATTCCCGAATTAATGGAACGTCGACACTGGTGTCCCAAGCCGGTCGGCGTCGGGGCTCACTCCCAAGCCAGGCGCCGAGGGGGGCGTGGCATAGCCTTTGACGTTCCGCGCCCCTTGACCTGGAACAGGATCGACGGCCAGGTGGTGATGACAAAGCCAGCTCGCGAGTCTGTTTTCGCGCGGGGTGGAGGACGCAAGGTGTATGGCTGCCGTGTCGGCTAGAGCAGATCCCCCAAGATCCTCCAAATGCATCTGCCAGCCGACAGACACGCCGAAGTCGCGAATTTGCCTTGCCTTGGTCAGCCCGCCAACCCGATTGGGCTTCACCTTGACGCCCTCGCACCCACCGACCTTCCACGCATCAAGATGATCCTGGAAGGTATGCAGACACTCATCGAGCATAATAGGCTGTTTCACCCGGCTTGCCACTTGGGCGCATTGCGCAAGGGTTTCGCAAGGCTGCTCGACCCATCCACGCAAGGCGACATTATTCAACACTTGAACCGCGACGGCAGGAACCCAGGCGCGGTTCACGTCATAGGTGACAGTTTCGTCGGGGCGCAAAGCCGCTTCGATTGCCTCGATTCTCGAGATGTCAACGACAGGATCACTGCCACCAACCTTCGCCGAATGCGTCCGATATCCATGCTCGTAGGCCTGACGGATAAGCGCGATCATCTCGTCGTTCGATCCGGTGGAAATAGACGAGTTGACGGCAACCGGGTCGGCTTTGTCGCCTCCAAGCAACCGCCAAAGAGGCATTCCAGAAACGCGCCCCAGTATGTCCCAGCACGCCATGTCGAGTGCCGATTTGACGTAGAGGTGGCCAGGCAAGGCAACGTCCATCGTTCGATTAATGGCGTCGAGAGCGCAAGGATCCTGCCCCAATAGAGAGGGCGCCAGCGTTCCAATTCCAGCGCGAATACCAGGCCCATGGGCGGGTAGGTAGGTATTGCCCCAGGGGCATCCTTCACCCCACCCTGAGATGCCCTCATCGGTGTCGATCCGGACGAACGTGCTGTCGAGCTTGTCAAAGCGAAGTCGTCCTCCCGATAGCCAATATGGTTTCGAGAGAGGCAAGTCTACCTGCCAAACAGTTATACCGGTGATCTTCATAGCAACCCTTGCTCCTGCAGCACTTTGCGGGCAACGCGAAAGCACTCGAGCGCTTGGGGAACGCCGCAATAGATGCCGACAACGTGGACAACAGCGCGGATTTCGTCCGTTGAGACGCCATTGGTAATGGCGCCGCGGCAATGGGTTTCCCATTCATGCATTTTGCCCAAAGCGCCGATCATGGCGAGGTTCATCAGCGAACGCGTTTTCGCGTCGATCGTCTCATCTCCCCAACCAAAACCCCAACACCATGCTGTCATCGCCTCTTGAAAGGGCCGGGTGAAATCATCGGCCGCAGCGAGATTGGCTTCGACGTACTTCGCTCCTAACGTCGCCTTGCGCTTGGCAAGGCCGACGTCAAACAAATCCTGTTGCAACGGAGTTCTCCTTCAGCGAATGGCAATCGCGATGTTTTTGGTTTGCAGGTAGTTCCAAAGCGCCTCTCGGCCCTTTTCGCGGCCGTAGCCCGATTTGCCGTAGCCGCCAAAGGGTGTCTCGACGCCGCCGGCGTACCACTCATTGACGAACACCTGTCCGGCTCTTAAGCGCCGGGCGGTCTTCATCGCGCGATCGACATCTGCCGTGAAGATACCGGAGACCAAGCCATAATCGGTGCCGTTCGCCAGGCGCACCGCCTCATCGTCACTGCCGAACTTCAAAACCGAGAGAACTGGCCCAAAGACTTCCTCTCGTGCGATCGTCATATCCGGTGTTACGTTGTCGAAGACAGTCGGCTCCAAGAAAAATCCTGGACGGTTGAGGCGCCTGCCACCGACAACCGCACGCCCTCCCTGCCGCTCGGCTTGCTGGCACATGGATTCAGCTCGATTTCGCTGCGAGTCCGAAATCATGGCACCCATGTTGGGACCGAATTCTGGCCTATCCACGCCAGGACCTGCTGAAATGGAGCGCGCCATGTCCGCAACCCGCTCAACAACTTCGTCGTGCACGTCCTCATGCACGATCAGCCGAGACATAGCCGAACACACCTGGCCCGCGTTGAAGAAAATCCCCCAACGAACATTCGACACGAGGTGGTCCAGGTTCGCGTCCGGCCAAGCGATCGCGGCGGACTTACCGCCCAATTCAAGCACACATGGAACGACATTTTTTGCAGCGGCCGACGCGATACTGACCCCTGTCGGAACCGAGCCGGTGAAGACGATCTGATTTACGTCGGGGTGGCTGACGAGGGTCCCGCCCGCCTCGCGGCCCAAGCCGCAGAGAATGTTCACCGCCCCCCGCGGCAGCCCCGCGTACTCGGCGGCGCTTGCGATGAACGAATTGGTCAGAGGGTCGAGTTCAGGCGTCTTTACGACGCACGCGTTGCCTGCTGTCAGAGCCGCCGACAACGAGCGTGCGGTCATCTCAAGTGGATAGTTCCAGGGGACGACATGCGCGGATACGCCGAACGGTTCATAGACCGTGAAATCGTAGTAGCCGTCTCCGAGAGGTATGGAACGACCTTCGATCGTTTCGCACTGATTGCCGTAGTACTCGAAATATCGAGCCGCCCCTTCGACCTCGATGCGGGCCTCCCAAAGCGGTTTGCCCGCTTCGCGGCATAGGACATAGGCAACCTCATCGATATGATCGAGCAGATAGGTACCCATCGCTCGCACCATTCGCCCCCGCTTGACGGGGCGCATTTCTGTCAACGCGCCGGACTCATGACAGGCCTTGGCGGCCTTCACGGCGCGATCAACGTCCTGCGCGCTCGCCAGGGCCTGCTGCGCAAGCGCATCTCCAGTTGCAGGATCATCCACGGTGAGATTGCCCGCACCGCCGTCGACCCACTCGCCATCTATATAGTTCTGCCAATAGGCCTTGATCTCAGACATCGACACCTTCACGCATCCACTGCTGCAACATTCGTACCGAGTGCTCGGAGTTCACACCGCAGTTCGGATCGATAACGAGCGGACCCGGCCTGTATCCGCGACTGTGCAAGCCACGCTGGACGGCCTCGACGATATGGATATCCTCTTCGACGGTTGTTGCCCTGTCTTGGATCGCCAATTTTCGGATGATGTCGGAATCGGCTCCGTCGATCGTATACCAACCACGCCAGACGACGACTTCGTCGACATTCTTGATACGCCAGTTGTAGGTGTTGAGAATATTGCCGGGATAAACCTGAAAGGAAAATGTCGGCCAAAGAAACCAGGACGAATATTCTCCAGCGCGCGCATTGGCGTTGAGGTCAATGGGATAACTCATTCGGTCGAGATTCTGGCATTCGGTAGTATGACGCAGACAATAGCCCTGAGGCTGGATGTCATATGTTTCGGGCTTTATAACCCCGGTAGCAAAGGTCTTGTGGTTCAGAGCACAGTGGTAGCATTCGGAGTAGTTCTCGATCGATACCTTCCAGTTGCAGCTTTCAGGAATCTCAACCCATTCCAGAGGCTTCAGCTGGTCGATGTGAGGGACAAATTCCGTCAGCTCCTGCCGAACCTTTGGGAACCATTCGTCCATCGGTTTGGCGTCCGGGTCGAGATTGACAAAAACAAATCCGCAAAACAGTTCGACTTTCACGCTCGTCAGACAGATGTCGTTGCGATCGAACCCCGGGACGGCGTTGACGTTGGGACCGCCTCGCAGCTTGCCCGTGAGTTCATAGGTCCAAGCGTGGTAGGGGCATACCAGCAGCCGAGCGTTCCCGCTTCCCCTTACCAATTCGTGCGCGCGATGCTGGCATACATTGTAAAAAGCGCGGACCTGGCTATCTCTGTCGCGAATGCAAAACAGGCTCTGCCCTGCGAGCTCAAAGGTGAAGTAGTCGCCAGGTTTCTCCACCAAAGAGGAGTGGCCTGCGAATTGCCACGTCCGGCTCAGGAGTCCGTCTTCTTCCTTGGCGAAGATGGTAGGATCGGTATAGTAGCGCGCTTCCAGCGATCGCAGGGGTTTCGGCGGCTCGGACGAAACGTTCATCGTGGTTCCTCTTTCCAATAGACACCAAGCTCGTAGCGGCGCTTATGAAACCGCTCGATATTATTGACTGCATCGGCCGCCGCTTCAGCCACCACGAAAGCAACGATCGTTTCAAAAAGCGCCGTCAAGGCAACGGTCGACGGGAAAAACTGTGGTGTGTCGGTCGGGAGGACGAAACGTTGGTCGGCGCGGGCCAGGATAGGGGACGCGGGACTGTCGGAGATGCCAACGACCTTGATGCCATAGGCGCGAGACAACTCTACGGCCTCGACAACCTCGCGCCGGTACGGCTTGAACGTCATCGCTATCAAGAGATCGCCCTTCTCGGCGCGGACCAACCCGTCCACAGGAAGGGATCCCTCGCGTGGAATCGCAACGACGCTGTCCACTGCCATGCTTGCCAGATAGGCGAAATTTCGCGCAACCGAACTCGCAAAACCCAAGCCCAAGACGTAGGTGGTGCGCGCTTTTACAATGGAATCCGCCAGTTTCTTGATCTCGGATGCGCTTGTTCCCGAAAACAGACCTTCGATATTTTCGATCGACGTCGATGCCATCTGGCTATAGAGGCTGGCTAGTTTCCCGCCTTTGGATAGCGACTGCAGCCAGCGGGCCCGGTCGGGAAAGTCCTCACGTCCGCGCATCACTTGCTCGCGAAAGGGTTTTCGAAAATCCTCGTAGCCCTCAAAACCAAGCGCGCGCGCCATTCGCACCAGCGTGTTGGGCTTTACGTCTGCGCCTTGCGCCATGCTTCTGATCGACGTGATGCTGATCATGTTCGAATTCTCGAGCACGTGGGCAGCTGCCTTTTGCAACTCGGGAGTGAATGTAGATAGGCGGCTCGTCAGATCGTCGAGAACCGTTGTGGCTGTTTTTCCGTTTGGTACAGTCATGTGTTTCATCCTTGACAATCGTACACTTGTTCGGTAGCCCTGTCTACAGGCAGTTTTCTTGGAGAGACGACAATGACCATATCTCACGCGCGGGTAGTAATCATAGGCGGGGGCATCATGGGATGCGGCCTCGTCTATCACCTCGCGCATGAAGGCTGGACCGACATCGTTTTGTTGGAGAAGGCCGAGTTAACGTCGGGATCGACGTGGCATGCCGCTGGGCAGATCACGCATTCGACGTCGAGTTTTTCGCTCGGAAAATGCGTCGGCTACAATATCGATCTCTATTCCAAGGTGCTCGAAAAGGAGACCGGACAATCCGTAACCTGGCACGGCTGTGGCTCTTTGCGGCTGGCTTACACGGATGATGAACTCGACTGGCTCCGTCAGACCCTGAGCGTCGGAAAGGCGCTGGGCTTCACCATGGAATTGGTAGATCTGGAGCGCATCAGAGAGCTTCATCCCTTTTATAATCTCGAAGGGGTACAGGCGGCACTGTACACGCCGGATGACGGCCATGTTGACCCTTCCGGCGCCACCTTCGCACTTGCGCAGGGTGCACGTCAGCTCGGGGCCAAGATCGTACGGCAATGTCGGGTCATGCACGTAAAGCCAGAGCCCAATGGCGAATGGCGCGTCTTTACGGAACAGGGCGAGATCGTTTGCGAGCATGTCGTTAACGCGGGCGGCACTTACGCGCGCCAGGTTGGAAAATGGGTTGGGCTCGATGTCCCCACCACCTCCATGACCCACCATTACCTGATAACGGACACTGTTCCGGAATTCATGATGCTAGAAAAGGAGCTTCCCGTCGTTCGGGATGATCGTTTGGTATCCGGCTACGTCCGGATGGAGCAGAAGTCCGGTTTGATCGGCATCTACGAGAAGGCGAATCCCAATGCCGTTTGGATCGAAGGTTGTCCGTGGGAAGCCGAGCATGAGTTGTTCGAGCCCAATTACGATCGCATTATGCCCTGGCTCGAAAATGCGATGGGTCGGATGCCCGTGCTTTCTCAGCTCGGCATCAAGCGGGCTGTGCATGGCGCCATTTCACACCCCCCGGACGGGAACCCACTCATCGGCCCAGCGCCTGGGCTTAAGAACTTTTGGCTCAATTGCGGCTGTCAGATTGGTATCGGTTGGGGGCCTGGGCTGACGCGCGAACTGGCCCGTTGGATGGTTCACGGCGCCGCCGACATCAACATGCGCGACTACGACCCCCGGCGTTTTGGCAAGTTTGCCGATCAAGACTATCAGGTCATCAAGGCAAAAGAAGATTACCTTCTGCGCCATGAAATACCCTTCCCGCACCTCAACCGTCATGATGGGCGGCCGGTCAAGCCAAGCGCACTTTACGACCGCCTGCAGAAGCGCGGCGCTGTGTTCGAAGAGGTCTATGGTTGGGAACGCCCCCGCTGGTTCGCGAAGGACGGTCTTGAGCAGAAGGACTATTACTCGTTTCGGCGACCCGCCTGGTTTCCGCTCGTTCAGAAGGAAATCAGCGCGGTGCGCGAGTGTGCCGGCCTGATGGATATCTCGGCCTTCTCGAAGGTTCAGGTGTCGGGCCCGGATGCTGCCGGGTTCGTTGATCGACTGATACCGAACCGCCTCCCATCGAAAACCGGCCGAATTGCTCTTACGCATTTGCTCAACGATAGAGGGCGCATCGAGCTGGAAACGACCATCGTTCGCTTGGCGGATGACAGCTTCTACTTCACCTGCGCTGCCTTCTTCGAACAGCGACTCCTGGACCACCTGACGTTTGCGCGTACGGCGAACGAGTCCGTGACCATCACTAATCTCTCGGACAGGTGGGGGGCGCTTGCGCTTAACGGGCCACGGTCACGCGACATTCTGGGACCGAATACCGAGGCTGCTCTTACAAACGCGGCTTTTCCCTGGCTGACGGCTCAAGAAATCGAAGTCGCCGGGCAGAAGGTTTGGGCGTTTCGCATGTCCTATGCGGGCGAGCTGGGCTGGGAATTCCATACCTCTAGAGAAAGCCTGCCGGCTATCTACGACGCCCTGCATGCCACCGGCAGCGCCTTCGGCTTAGTCGACTACGGCTCATTCGCAATGAACGTCATGCGCTTGGAAAAGATGTTCAAGGGAGCAGGGGAATTGACCAATGAAGTGACGCTTCCAGAGGCCGACGTCATGCGTTTCGTCAAGTTGGACAAGCCTCAATTTGCTGGAAGGCAGGCTACGTTGGAAGCAATGGAGAGAGGACCGAGTTGGATTTGCGCTTATCTTGCGATCGAAGCCGACGGCGTGTCCGACGGAAATGGCGGCGAAGCTGTCTTGCTGGGTGATCGGCAGGTCGGGTCCGTCAGCTCCATTGCCTATTCCCCGACTGCCGGGAAAATCCTGGCGTTCGCCTATGTCGCTCCCGAAGCTGCGCAGGTCGGAACGAATTTGCAGGTCATGGTGCTCGGCGAGCCTCGAGCGGCGACAGTTCTCGGCGACGCCGTCTTCGATCCCAACAATGAACATCCACGGGTTGATGCTGAAAGCTCAAGCCCGACCAAGAAGGTTGCGGCACATGCTTGACACCGTCGTGAATGCTAGCGCCAAACAAAGCGATTGGGTGAGCCGTGCGAAGGCGGTCTTACCCGGCGGTGGATTTGGAAATTTTGATCCTTCCATCGTCATACGAGAAGGCCATGGCGCTCATGTCTGGGACGAGAATGGCAAGGAGTATATCGACTTTTTGATAGGCTCGGGACCTATGATCCTAGGTCATGACAATGCCGAGGTCATTGAGGCCATTCGCGAGCAAACGACACGGGGTCTCACCTTTTTCGCCAGTAACAGGCATGCGATCGAACTTGCGGAAGTCATCTGCGAGGCGGTGCCGTGTGCAGAACAGCTTCGATATGTTTCGACAGGCGGCGAGGCGGATATGTACGCTATGCGTCTCGCACGAGCGCATACTGGTCGCGATAAAATACTGAAGTTTGAGGGCGGCTATCACGGGATGTCGTCTGAAGCGCTGATCAGTGTTTTTCCGGACCGAATTGAGAATTATCCCAACGGCGTTCCAGACTCGGCCGGGATTCCCGAGCAAGTCCGTGACGGCGTCTTTGTCGCGCCATTCAATGACGTAGAATTCGTGCGTCAATTCCTGGCTGAGCATGGCTCGAAGATCGCCGGAATCATAGTAGAGCCGCTCCAGCGCTTGATCCCACCGGCGCCAGGTTTTCTGGAGACATTGCGCGAGGAATCGTCGAAGCGAGGCATTGTTCTAATCTTCGACGAAGTTGTCACCGGATTCCGCCTGGCCTACGGCGGCGCTCAGGAGCGATACGGCGTGGTGCCCGATTTATGCACCTTGGGCAAGATCATCGGAGGCGGCCTTCCGCTTGCATCGGTTGCGGGGAAGACGGAGATCATGGCCCACTTCGACAAAGCAGCTGTTGGGAAGGACGGGTTCACCCTTCAGATCGGGACGCTAAGCGGTAATCCTCTTGCCGCTGTGGCCGGACTCAAAACCTTGGAGATCCTGCGTCGACCCAGTAACTACGACCGACTTCGCGGATATGGCGTAACGGTCATGGGAATGCTTAGCAACGCGCTCGACCAAACCGGTATCGCGTACCAGATCGTCGGCGATCCAGTGCTGTTTGACGTGGTCTTCACTGAGCAAACCGTGAAATCTTATCAAGACGTCGCAAAAGGCAATTCCGCGGCGGCCGGTACATTTAATACCGCCCTGCGTGAGAAGGGGATCTTCAAGTCTCCGGGTAAGATCTACCCATCCCTTGCCCTGACCGACAGTGATCTGGCCTGGACGAAAGAAGCAATCGATCACGCTGCGACTAGACTAGTGGCAGCATAGAGCAAAAGCACCCCCTGAGGAACATATGCAGGACAATGTTGTCATTGTCGGCACGGGGCAGGCTGCGCTCTCGTGTGCCGTAAAGTTACGCGACTCCGGCTACGACGGCGCCGTTACCATGCTTGGTGATGAGCCATGGCTGCCTTACCAAAGGCCTCCGCTGTCCAAGGCCTACCTGAAGGGCGAGACAACAGCGGAGCGATTGGAATTTCGTCCTCAGGAGTTCTACGCTAAGGCCGGAATTATGGTCGAGCGAGGAAGTTCCGTTAGCACCGTCGATCGCAACACCCGAACTGTTAGGACATTTGACGGCAGAAGTTATTCTTATAGCAAGCTCGTTTTAGCCACAGGATCACGGGCGCGGGCCCTTCCAGAAGAGACGACGCACGGCCTGGACGGGATCCTGACCCTGAGGAGCATCGCGGATGCCGATCGCCTTCGGAGCGCGTTAGCAAGCGCAAAGCGCATCGTCGTCGTTGGCGGCGGTTACGTGGGGCTGGAAGTTGCTTCGGTTGCTGTTCGAATGGGCAATGCGGTCACCATTGTCGAAATGGCTGACCGGGTCCTCAAGCGCGTCGCAGGCGCTCCAACAGCTCAAGCGATCGAAGAACTTCATGTGCGCCACGGTGCGACCATCCTAACCAATGAGCAGCTGAAAGGATTTTCCGGCGACAGCGGCAAAGTCTCGAGCGTATCTTTGCAAAGCGGGAGGATGCTCCCTGCCGATTTGGTGCTGGTTGCGATTGGTGGCATGGCGAATGTTGAGCTCGCCGCGCAAGCCGGCCTGATAGTCGAAAATGGCATCGTTGTTGGCAAATTCGGTCAGACCTCCGACCCCAACATCTATGCGGCTGGTGATTGTGCCGCTTTTCCTTTTGGCAGCCGGTCAATCCGCCTGGAATCGGTACAAAACGCCATCGAGCAGGGCAGTGTCGTCGCTAATGCCATTTTGGGAAGACCGGTGGCATACGAGCCCGTCCCATGGTTTTGGAGCGACCAATACGACACCAAGTTGCAAACAGCTGGTCTGGCGCTTGATTACGATGACATCCTCGCAGTGTCGGCGGAACCGGGCTGTTCAGCGTTTTGGTACTTTCGCGATGGCTTGGCCGTGGCCGTTGACACGATGAATGATGCAAGAACGCACATGGTAGCGCGCCGGCTCTTCGGAGCTCGTGTCGAGCTTCCGCGGGAACTGCTCCTAAAACCCGACTTCAACCTCATGCAGTACGCACGCACAGCCGCCGCGCCGTCTGGGTGAATAAAGGAAAATCCGATGAAAGTGCTTGTGCCCGTGAAGCGGGTTGTGGATGCGAACGTCAAGGTTCGTGTGAAGGCTGATGGTTCGGCGGTGGAACTCGCCAACGTCAAGATGGCGATGAACCCGTTCGACGAAATCGCGGTGGAAGAGGCGATCCGGCTGAAGGAAGCCGGCAAGGCCGAAGAGATCATCGTCGTATCGATCGGCGCGCAGCAGGCGCAGGAAACCCTGCGCACCGCGCTCGCCATGGGCGCCGACCGCGCCATCCTGGTCAAGACCGACGAGCGGACCGAGCCGCTCGGCGTCGCCAAGGTGCTGAAGGGCGTCGTCGACGCCGAACAGCCCGGCCTCGTCATCCTCGGCAAACAGGCGATCGACGACGACAGCAACCAGACCGGCCAGATGCTGGCGGCACTGCTGGGCTGGGCGCAGGGCACCTTCGCTTCCAAGATCGTGCTCGACGGCGACAAGGCCAAGGTGACCCGCGAGGTCGATGGCGGCCTGCAGACGGTGGAGCTGAAGATGCCGGCGATCATCACCGCCGACCTCCGCCTCAACCAGCCGCGCTATGCCTCGCTGCCCAACATCATGAAGGCCAAGAAGAAGCAGCTCGACGAGAAACCCCCGGCCGACTACGGCGCCGACGTCCAGCC
>NZ_JAMYPB010000056.1:0-36726 GCF_040320135.1 Mesorhizobium sp. M0772
CATCTGATGCTGGCCTCCGATCCAGCCAGCATCTTGAATCACAAAACCACTCTCACGGGAATCCCGCAGATTCAGTCAAAATCTGAACTGCTCTAGACCTGCCGGTCGCGAGCGGCAGTCCGGATGCGCGGCGTGTCGATCCCGAACGCCTCGTCGTGTGCGCGGGCGATGTTGAAAGGCAAACAGCTCAGCTGGATGTCCTAGAACCGCTAATGCCTTGGCGCTACTCCGAGGCTCATGAATCTTAAGGCTGTGAGCTACTCCGCGGCCAGCTCTCGGCGGCGCTTCTCAGCCAGGAGGCTGCCGATAGTGGCGCCCTTGGCTCCACCAACCTTCCTTGCATCCTCTAGCATACGGCGCATACCAGAAAATTTCTCTGGCTGACTGCGGCGCGTTTGTGTGTGTTCTTGCAGCCAGGCTTCAACCTCTTCGGGCGAAGCAACATTTATTGCCTTAGGTTCATATCGCAGTTTGCCGTCTGGTCCGCGGCTTTTGACGACAATGGTCTGCCAGATGCCGGAGTAGCCACCGAAAAGCTCGCTCTGACCTGGCTCCCGGACACGCCGGCGGGCAACTTCGTTTACAATCTTGGTCAACGCGATGGTTTCGAGTTCTGACTGTGCGGTTGAAATGATCGCAGCATAATCTTTTCGCAGCGCTTCGATCAAAGTTTTTGTGCTGATATCACCGCCTTTGGCGGCGGACTTGATAATCGTGACTATGGTTGTTCGAACCTTCAACAAGGACATCAACAACCTCCTTTGCTGAAATTGCCAACAGCCTTTTCGACGGCACCAGCCACCACCTCGTCGACATTTTTTGATGTCATGCGAATGGCTTGGGGCCGGACCTGATCGATCACAGCCGTTACATGCTGGCCTGCGGCTAATCGAAAGATCGCGTTTGTGTCGCGCTCTGGACCAAGTGGAATGGCATGGTCCAACTCGGTGATGATTAGCAGATCGTACCGTCTGGCATGGGCAGCGACAATTGTCTGCAATTCTGAAAGTCGTTCCCGACTGATCCTGCGGGATGAAACCTCCAGAGCCGCCGTGAGGTAGCCCAAGGCGTCCGGCACCGGACGATCGACCAGTACGACGTCGCTCCAAAGCAACGCCTCGGCCTCCTGCCGCATCCCTTCGGCGATGATCCACAACGTGCTTTCATATGTGTGATCGCTAAGGATAGGAAGGCCTGCATCGCGTGCCTTGGTAGCGAGATCACCGATCTGGCCTACGCTCAAGCCGCGACCTTCGAGTGTTTCGGCTACTCTGGAGACAAAAGTAGATTTGCCGGTTGAATGTGTCCCAGCGATTCCGATCATGAAGGGAGGCTTTTTCACAACAGCACCCCTTGGCGTTTGTTGAGAATATCGGCCTCCATTAAAGCCGTCATTCTTGAGTTGGCAGGAATGCTTGAGACAAGTTCGATGAACAGAAGCGCGGTGGCCACGGTATCGAAGGCTGCCGAGTGATGGCGTCCTCCGGTAAGTCGCTCCGCTTCTTCCGAAATGTTCAGAGCCTGACTGAGATTCTCGAGCCCATAGGATGTCATCCCTGGACGAGTGGCCTTCGCCAACCGAAGCGTGTCGATTGCCATTGAAGGCTTCCAGTCGGGAATCGATCTGGAAATGGTTTCGAGCTCCACGCGAACGTTGTGGCCAATGATTCTCTGTCCATCCGTCCAAGTCATTATCTCGCCGGCGATATCGTCAATCGAAGGCGCCTCAGCAACGTCGTCTTGCGTAATGCCGTGGATCCGCGTTGCAGCGGGTGCTATTGGTCCATTCGGTTGCACGCGCCATTCCCACCGCCGCGCACCGATTTTGAGCTCGCTGATTGGCGTGATGGCAAGCTCAACGATTTCAGGTGGAGTGGCTCCGCTCCCTTCGACATCCATCACGAAAAAAGTCTCGTGCTCTATTCCCATCCGACTTCCGCTCTGCCGTGTCTGCCATGGTGATGCGGCTGCGCTCGATCATGGACCTGATAATTCAGTGCATGCTGCATAAAGTACCGCTGCTGCTCCTGGCTACCGAGAACTTCGATGTTCCGTTCGCTGATGCGAATATCGGAAGTGTCCAAACCGACAGAGGCCGCAAGGGCTGTGACAGTTTCGGGATCTGGCCTCGCGTGATGCCGTGCGCATATCGCCAATTGTCGGGCCGGACAAATATCGCAAACTTCGCGAATCCCGAAATGGCCATTATAGTCCGCGATACCATGGGCGAACGCGACTGCACACGAGGTCTTTCGGAACAAGGGCCGCGTCCCGAACGCGGCGATTATTTTTCAGCTCCAGTTCTCGCGGTAAGATCTTGCGGCGTGCAATGGTGTCATACATTTCGGGCACGCCTGCGGCCTCAAAGTGGGCCTTTATCTGTGCCCTATAGAAAAGGCCGGTGAAGGCGGTGGCATCTGCCATTTCGGCTAGCTCATTTGCGCGGCGCAGATGCCGATCGGTATCGTTGAGTCCCGCTATCAACGGTCTCCAATAGAGGACCGACTTAGTCCGTCTTTTATGGCTGGCGAGAGTGGACAATGATTGCTCTGCGATTGCGCTGTCAACGGGTTCTATGCGCTGGTCATCAATACCGGACCAAGTGATCAGCACAGTAACGCGCAGATTGGATAGACGTTCAAGTCGAGCGACATCGTCCTATCCGATATGCCAACGCGTGATTACTAGCATTGGGTTCGACAGCCCCTTGGCATCCAACGCCTCGAGGCAGGCGAAGAGGTGGTCTTTGACGCCGGGCAGAAAGGGGTCGGTCGCTCTGTTGAATATCTGAAGCGGCGTGGTGTTGGCCCGAAAGGCCCAGTGGGTCACCAAGGTTTCGACGGCATTGTCGTCCGACATAACCAAGTGGGGTTTTTTCATGTCATAATTGTCGAATAGATGGCGCACGCAATAGCCGCAGTCGAGAGGGCATCCTACAACGTGATTCAGGCTCAAACCTGATTTTCTGTAGTCGACGACATCCCTCAAGACTGCCGGCAAATTTTTGCCGGCCATACGAAGTTCAACCAATCACCCCTCCCCCGAAATGTCGACGAATCCGCCGAATAGAGAGAGCGTAGCTTGGTCTGTCATCGGAAAGCAACATTCCGCTCGCACTAAGAGCAGCAATGTCTAGCATGGAGTGAGTACTTACGGCCTTTTCGGTCCTTTCCCTACCGTCCGTGAGTTAAGGTGCCCGCTGCGAGGAGAACTGGCGAAGACGTGCAGGCCGATGTCCAGGTTGGGGGCCATGGGAAAGCCAGCACCTGAGATCAGATCAACGCTGGCCCTGCCTGCCTAAGAGAGGTGGTTGGGCGCTACCGGAGAATCCCAGTCATCGAGCACCCGCACGAGCTGCCTCGATTGATAAAGGGCGAAGCATGTCAGTGCGGACCACTGCAGCGGCTACCGCCGCGGAGCCGAACGGTTGCCTATGGGAAGATTGTCGCGTTAACCGAATCCTGATCGGTTACCGATAAGGCCAAACTTCCATCTGTGAACTTTTTTGCAGGGCGCCGCATGGTGCGCGCTCTATGCCACGACAGTCTTGCTGCGCCATGTCATGGCACAGCATGACCTGTGAATAGTAGGATAGTTTGTAGCCTCGGCGTTTACTTTGTCACATCAGCTTGCCACCAAGGAGATGCGTGAATGTCAAGGGGCGATGCCAAGCAGCGCGGGCAGTGAAAAAGGTTCGCGGCAACCTCAACCCCGGTAGACGACTGGTCGCAATGCAAGCAAAACCAGATGTCGCTTACCCCATGACCTACGGGGTGCTCGGCACGTCCGGCGCCGTCTGGTACGGTTGATCGACGCGGCCAGTCTGAGGCGATTCGCGCGTGAACCAGCCTGCGCCAACCCGAAGCTATTTCGAGCGCGGCCTTTCGGAAGTTTGTGTCGTCAATCGGGTTCGCTTTGAGCCTCCGATCTGTTACTCGAAAACGAGCAGGAGCTAAGGGAGCCTCGGGTAAGGTCACCTCCCAACCTCGTCCCCACATGCGGACATCGTCCGACTGCGTGCTCACCCGATAGCTGTGCCCTTGCAGTTCGCCCTCGAACTTATCAGGGCCAAGCACGCTCCAAGGATCAGTATCTATGGAAATCAGGGGATTTTCGGCAAGCACCAGCGCTCGAGCGATAGCCAGATCCGCCTCAGACGGGCGCCATCCCTTCCTTTCTGCATTTGTCAGGGCGTTCCAATGTGGGTAGCCCAATGCGTCCGCAATCAGTTCCAACGCGCCTATGTGTTTTATTCGCCCAGCGCGGGCAATGTTTCGCGCAGCGGTCTTCAGTTGTTTCAGTTGATCGCAATTGCTCATGATCCATTCCTATCGTGGTAACGGATCCAACATGTGCCCACTGCTGACAGACCCGTCCCGGGAGGGAATGGTTGGTTTGATCTCAGCGACAGCGCACTGCTAGGCTTTGCATGGTGGGCACACTGGCCTGTGCGGGAGGCCGTCACCAAATTGCCTTCAGCCACAAAAAACGTCAAGTCATTTACCGAAGCTTGGAACCGTTGCCGCCGAATGAGCCAGGGCTGCCTTGCGTTACATACTCGGCATGGCGTCAATTGTTAAAGGGCCCGAAAGCAGGCGTTCGGGGCAACGCCAGTCGAACTGTGACAAGGGTCGTCACCGAATCTCAGACGAATGAGATGGCCGTTCGATCGGCATCATCGAGACTTCGAACTCTCTGACACTCCCATGATCAGCGTCTCGTCGCTGAACCACTGCGCCAGGAGATTGCGGCCCTCCCGTCACCATCTGCGCAGCTTGCTATTTCTTCGGGGCGATGGCGCTTTTCGGGAAAAGCTCCGGAAATAGCATCAAGGCGATACGGCCAGTGACCGTCTCTGGTCCATCCTGAAGCTCCTGCTCGGCTTTGGCAAACTTCTCCCTCACACTCGTTCGCTCCAGCAATTCTCCCTCGCCCGTGGAGACGACCACTTTTCGCATAACTCTGGCAAAGCCGTGCCGGCGCGAGCCCGCCAGAAATGTGTTGATCACCTCCACCAGATTGTGCTGTCTCGAACCGATGGGCAGTTTGAGGACGAAGGAGAGCACGCAATTGAGGAAGGATTCGAAATCTGCCTCGCTCAATGCGGTGCCATTGACGCCCTCGAGATTTAATTTTCCGGCCAGCTCATCGAGCAAGTGGATACGATCCGGATAACGCGTGCCGTTCTCTGATGTGGCAGCCAGCCATCGTGACCGGAAATCTTCGTGCCAGGGCGGACGCGGCGCAACGGCGAACGGCAGTCCCGTTGCGGGCCAGGTTAATTCCGTAAGTCGAATCACCTTCGACTCCCACCCGGCTCCGCCTTCCCAAAAGGCACGCACGCGTGCCCCTCCGTCCGCCATTGAGGCGGCTAGAACTTCCTCGTCGAACGAAAAGAGGTTCTTGTTGTGGGAGTAGAATATATCCTCGAAGGCCGTGAGCATCCGGGATCGTTCCACCGGCAGGAAGTTCCATGTCAGCCAAATCAGGTGCCGGCCTTCGCGCTCGTAAAAGTTCTCCCGCGCGTCGATAATCGGCATCTGCGTCGTCGCCAGTTGCACTTCGACAGCGATAGGCTTACCGGCGTATATGGCGCGAACGTCGGGGCGACGGCGCCCGTCTCCCGTGACGAGATATTCGTCGATCACCACCGAACCCACTTCCGTAAGCGGATCGGCCTTCATCAGCTCTGCGATCGTGTTCTTGATCTTCAGGTGAAGCGGGCTTTCCTGCGCACCTTGGAACTGGCTCGCATTCACCTCGTCAAGGGATGAAGGATCGCCCGTCCACCAAGGACAATCTCTCGGCGCCCCTTTCCTATGACGCCAATAGGGCAGGCGTGTTCGCGGCTCCCGCGGAGCATAGACCGCATAGCCGCAATTCTCGCAAACGAAGACATTTGTCTTCTCGTTGCGCGCGCGCGTCGCGGTCCTGCGTATCTCATGATAGCGGTCGGGGTCGGCGGCTATCAGCTCATCGGAGGAGATTGTCTGCATGGTGCGAAGATCGACGACCCTCTTTAACGTCCGCTGATAGCGCGCCACAAGCTTCCCGTGACCGTTCATACCAAAAGCTCATCCTCGCTCGCGGGGTCGGCAGGTTTCGCTTTGCGCTCTTTCCAGAACTTGTTGTAGTCGGGTCCCCTCGAATCTGGTGGAATGCGGGGCTCGTGAATCTGGATCGGCATAGGGGCAGGCAGGTCAGGTCCTACAATGATGGCCTCGCCAGGAGCGAGCGTCGGGATAAACATGGCGGCGTTCTTGTCTAGATCGCCGCAGGACCGTTCGACAGCCTGCCGATCCTCATCGTTGGTCAGGCGATGCACGATCAGCGTTCCGAGCTGACTTAAGACATCGTGCGGAATGTCCCTCGGGCGCTGTGTCGCCATGATCGATGTCAGCCCGTATTTACGGCCTTCCTTGGCGATAATGCCAAAAGATTCCAGCCGCACGCTTGCGTACTCATCTCCTACGGTCCGCCCGAGGAACTGATGCGCTTCATCGAGCGCCACGATGACGGGCCGCGTTCGGAACGATCCCTTTCTCGCTTCGCCGAGAAGATACCGGCCGATGACGTTGAGAAGGATTTCTCGGGTGTTGTGCTCGAAATGTACGGAGCGGAAGGAGATGCGGATAATGTCATCCGCATCGTTCTCAAAAAAGTCGGTAAGAACTTTCACCAGCGATTGGCCTGCCGTGCCGAAGAGGCAGGATAACTGATGCGTGGTGATCAGCGTTCTGATGCGGGCCACAAGCGTCTCGCAATGCGCAACCGAACTGTCCGGACCACCCCAGTTGTCGGTATTGTTCCCCGTTGACCAGACGCATTCCGCCGTAACCTGTTCGGCGAGACTTGTTATCCGGAAGTCGCAGAACGGCGAATTTATCGCGTCCCGGTGCGCGTCGAGCGCATTGAAAAATGGAGCGCGGGGTCGATTGGTCTTTTCAACCGTCCCCCGCGTGCTGAAAACTACGCCTTCCGGCGCGATTCCCCCGCACACCCGCAAAAGCTTCAGGCTTCGCATAGCCTCCCTGAGTTTGGGGCCTTGCGATTGTCCAGACGGACGGAAGAGGGCAAACAAATCCTCTTCCGTCGTCTGCGTGTAGGGAAAATGAACCGGCTGGGTGCCTTCTTCATCGTTGAAAGCATAGTGCTTCGTGACGGACGGCAAGCTTGCGAATTCTCCCGTCGGATCAAAGAGAATGCACTTTCCGCCGGCTGCCTTGATCTGATCGAGGATGGCGGCAATTGTCCAGCTCTTGCCGCCGCCCGTGGCCCCGAAGACGCCGCAATGCCGTCCGAACAGTTTTTCGGGCGGCAATTTCAGATGGATGCCGCCGCCGGCGCTTAGCAAGCCAAGATCGATCGACAACTGATCGCTTCCCGAAAGCGAGTTAGCGGCGAGGTCACCGAACAATTTTGGTTGCGCGAGATAAACGGCATCGCCAATGCGAGGATGCGCTCGTAAGCCGCGAACAAGCTTCTGGTTTTTCTGATCGACAGATGCGAGCAGTTGAATTCGACCGACGGGATGAGGTTCCGGCGGGCTTCCCATCGCGGGTTCCACGCTCAGCCGCTCATTGTCCGGGAGCTTGACTTCGATGATGCGCCCCAGAAGCTTGATGCTCTCGCAGTCGATGAAAACGAAGTCACCGACAGCGCCTCGCGCGAGCGCGCGTCGTTCCGGGCGGGCCGTCGCCTGCGGAAGATTGGCCTGTGCAATCGAGGCACCCACAACGGTAATGGTTCCGACATAGCCATCGGGATCGACAAGGCTTTGCATGATCACGACCCGGCCGGGTTATTCAGGATCTTGAGGCGCTCCATATGCCGCTCTCGCTCGGTCTGAGCAACGAGATCGGGGAGGGCTTGCGCGAGATCGTCAAAGCGGCCGTTCAGAAGTGAGAGCCTTTGATCACCTATGTCGACGAGGCGCTTGAAAGTTCCAAAAGACGCGCTCGCACCGGGACGTGCGAGTGTATCGGCCGGTAGGATATGCGCTTTGGTCTCGAGCTCGCCGTCGGCGATGTATGCAAGGTCGCAGACGATGACGCGCAGGCTCATATTTGCCTCCACAGCGGCAAGTATGGGCTTGGTTATATGATCGTCATTGAACCCGAAACCGGAGATGATGACGGCCGTATCGGGCTCTCGCAAAGCGCTTTGCAAGGCTCCCATCATATCAAGAAAAGGCGTTTCGAACGCCTCCTGGTATTTGCTGTCGCGTGGGTAGATCAACGCCGCCGGGCCGTCGTCATCGCTTCTGGAGCGGACAAGCTCCGCACCTTTGCGCCGCCAATCTATGGAGCCGTGCAATTTGTGAAGGTGGAAAACATTTTCGATGTAATCCGGGCTATCCCTGCCGGCATCTCGCCTGACGATGTCGTGGACGAAATGACCACGATCATAGACCTGTGGCAAAGAGTGGGAGAAGCCGTCGATCATCGTAAAACGGAGCGCGCGAGCGGCGTACTCGAAGGCTAGATCATAGTTGGTCGTGAATATGCGGGTGCGCGGCTTGCGCACGCCCCGCCGGGCGATTTTTCGGATGATCGCTTGATGGGCGCTCAGGTCGGTGGCCTCGTCAACGAAATCGACGCTCAGGGCGATCGTCTTTTCTGCAAGCCCGATAAATTCGGCAACGTCTTTCGCTTTTTCCACGCCGAAGAGTTCGAGATAAATTTTGCAGTGGGATAGAAATTTCTCAATATTCTTCGCTGCAACCACCGCCTTGGCATTCGGCATAAGAGCGGCGATCTTGTTGACCGTCTCCTGCGTTGCCGCTGTGACGACCCCGTCCCACAGATTGAGCATGCTTGGGGCTTGCTTTGCGCCCTGGGCTGCATTCCTCGCGCAAAAAGACGATCCGGCACCGGTGAGCAGAACAAGGTTCGATGCGTTCAGGGCAGAGGTAAGCAGATCCTCGATAGCGCGGCTGCTGCCGCGATCTACAACTTCCCCCTTGTCGCTCTTCACGTCGTCATGCGAGCGCCAGCCTTCGCCGCGCGCGTAAAGACGGATGTTGCTGGCGGCTGCCAGCTTTGTTTTCCAGTAGCTCATGGTTCCTCCCACAGACAAACCATACAAGCATCGCCGTCGTAGGAGAACCAATTTCCCCGCGTTGTTTTCTTCGGAACAATCTCGCCCTGGCTTCTGCGAAAGCAGCCGGCAACGTTGCCGCATCGACGAAATACATTAGCGTTTACTTAATCAAGAAGACTCGCTTTTCCTGTCCCATTTTATGATCCCTTGAACGAATGGCGGCCGTGTAGCGGCCGCCCTTCGTACCCCTCCTACGTCGGCGACCCTTGTGTTCATGCTTTGATCTGATATCCTTCCTTAACCCGCTCAGAATAATATTCTTCAATATCTTCGAAGGGGATCGAGTTTTGCTTGTAGAGAATCTTTCTATCGGCCGAGTCGTTATGCATGAGGTATTCCAGAGGAAAGACGGGCCCAATGTAGTGCCGCCATCCTACGGCAAGGATCTCGAAGTACTGGATGCCAAGGCTCTCAGCCATTTTGGGATGCGTATCACTGACGCGCTCTCCGCACAGTCCAAGAGCATAGAGATGCAGATAGTGAAGACCGATGGCGCGAGCGTGGTTGGGACTGCTCGACGTCTTGTTCTCGCAACCGACACCGACTTCCCCAGCGTCTCCAATCACATGGCCGATGCCCTCGCTGACGCACAGAAATCACGAGGGATTCCCGGTGGAATGCTTCTAGTCTTCGATGGGAAAGTCGGTGGCGACGGAAAGCCCTTCTTAGGGGTGATTAAAGCGGAGATGCAGTCCGGCTTTCAACGCCGACTGGCTGCGGCAAAAATTGTGACCGAATTCCTCGAGAACATCTTCCTGACGCCAGCCACGAGACTTTACAAGCTTGCTCTGTTCATCTCTGAAGATGCCGCTGTCGCGGCGAGCACAAATTGGCGATGCTTCGTATTTGACAGCAATATCACCGCCGCCCGCCGAGAGAACGCGGCCGTATATTTCTACGACGGCTTTCTTGGCTGCGCCTTTCCTGAGAGCGGGAAATACGAAACCGCGAAGTTCTTCGACCTCACGAAGGAATTCGTTCGCACCTTGGTAAATGACCGAGATCTCCGAAGGGACCTGGGAGACGCGCTGTTCGCCTTCGTCAAGGTAGATCAGGCACCCACGTTCACCTCGCAACAGTTCGGCGACACGTATCTGCCACCCGAATTGCGCGACCCGTTTAACAAGTTCCTCGAAGCCAAGAAATTCCCGACCAATAGAGCCGTGGTTCGGGACATCAGCGAGATGGGTGGAAGGTTGCGGCGCCGGAAGTACAAGTTCGGTCCAGACATCGAGTTCTCTGCGTCCCCGGACGCGATACGGAATGGCACCGTGACATTCGAGGATGTGCCGGCAGGCGATGTTTCCCAAGGCGAGGCTGCAAGCTGGACCAGGATCACGGTCCGCAGGCCAGTCACCGAACAGCTATGACGACCGAGTTCGAGATCCTGCGGCGCTGGGAGGCGGAGCAGCAATACTACGATGCCTGGGGCAGGTTCATCATCCACGCGGTCATCGATGGGCTCTCGACCCAGGTGAAAGCGCCGGACCTGTTCTTGCGCCTTCCGGTTAAGCATAGGCTGAAGGAGAGCAAGTCGCTTATCCAGAAGGCTCTCTATCGCGGCAAGGGCTATGCAAGTCCGTATGACGACATCGAGGACAAGGTGGGCATCCGCTTCGTCGTGCTCACTTCCGACGAAATACCCATCGTCGAGAAGGCGATCACCGAATCCGGCGACAGATACTGGTTCTGGGAAAAGGCCCGGGACTTCGCTGAGGAGCGAGCTCGCAAGCCTTGGGAGTTCGGGTACCAGTCGGTCCACTACGTGGTTCGGGCAAAAGCGGGGGTCGTCTTCGAGGGCGTCCCTATGCCGCTGGACATTCCGTGCGAGATCCAGGTCCGCACGCTGCTGCAGCATGCCTTCAGCGAAGTCACCCACGACACAATCTACAAACCAAGCGTCAAATCGACCCCTGAGATGATGCGGGCTGCGGCAAAGGCGATGGCGTTAATCGAAGCGACTGACGACTACTTCCGCCAAGTCGGCAACCTCATCGACGCATCGGTCAAGAGCGTCAAGGCACTGATCGACGCCTTGTCCGTGTACTACGGAGACAAGGTGGGCATGGACGCGACTGTCACCACTCTCGACGGTGAGTTGATCGAAGCGTACCTCCCACTGGCCGGCGAGAGCTCAATTGAAGACATCCTCCTATGGCTGAACACCAAGGATTTCATCATGGAGCGCATCAAGGGCCGGCGACAGGACCAGACCCTGTTCGCCTTGCCCTCGATCTTGTTGCTCTATTTCGTGGTGGGCAATTTTCCGAGCATCGCCACCTCGCCGGGTTTATTTACCGATGAGGAACTCGGGCCGATATACTCCGACCTTGGGTTGGCCCTTCCGCTGTAGGCCAGAAGGCAGTCCAAGGCGTCGAAGCTCAAGTCCAAACGAGGTTGCCTTGCGAAAAAACGTTGCTCAGCCCGGGAATCTGCGCTGGGGCAGCGGCTGATCAGCGCGCGTTCGAGAGACGCGACTGAAGGAGTTGTGTCGACAGAAGTTCGCCAAGCGTGACGTCGACGGGCGGCCACTATCTTGGTTCTCGAATTTGACGGCGAGTAACGCAATGAGGTCGCTCCAGAACGGCAGCTTATCGCAAATCCTAGCCGAAGCCCGCTAGGCCGGTAACGGCCCAAAACAAGTCGTTCGCTCGTCGCCTTCGCGATGACACTTCTTGGCGCCCAATCTTCCAAGCCTGCAACGTTCACTGCATCGCACGGGCGCGTATATTGGGTATCTTCGATTTTCTGAAACGCCACGCCATGCTGCTTCCGTTTAACAATACCTCGGAGGCTGCGCCCATGACACCGACGAAGCTCCTTGTCGGCCAGATCGTAGTTGTGTTCGCCATCGTCATCGTTGGCGTATGGGCGGCAACGCAATGGTGCGCCCACATGCTGGACTATCAGCCGCAGCTTGGCGCGCCATGGTTTGCCGCGGCGGCCCGGCCGATCTACAAGCCGTGGAAACTGTTCGAATGGTGGTTTCACTTCGACGCCTATGCGCCTGAGGTCTTCGACAAGGCCGGCATGCTTGCCGGAGCCAGCGGATTCTTGGGGTGTGCGGCCGCAATAGCTGGCTCCCTCTGGCGCGCGCGGCAGAGGGGGTTGGTCACCACCTACGGTTCCTCACGATGGGCCGCGGCTCGGGAAATCGAGAAGGCAGGCCTGTTTGAGCCGGCCGGCGTTTTCCTTGGCAAACTGAAGGATCACTATCTGCGACATGACGGGCCGGAACATGTCATGGCCTTTGCGCCGACACGTTCGGGCAAGGGCGTGGGATTGGTCGTTCCAACGCTTCTTTCCTGGACCGGCTCGGCCGTCATTCACGACATCAAAGGCGAGAACTGGCAGCTGACTTCCGGCTGGCGGTCGAAGTTCTCTTTCTGCCTCCTGTTCAATCCGACCGACTCGAGATCGGCGCGCTATAACCCGCTGCTGGAAGTGCGCAGGGGTTCAGATGAGGTCCGCGACGTTCAGAACATCGCGGACATTCTCGTCGATCCGGAAGGCGCGCTGGAGCGGCGGAATCATTGGGAGAAGACTAGTCATTCACTCTTGGTCGGGGCCATCTTGCACGTGCTCTACGCGGAAGAAGAAAAGACGCTCGCGCGCGTCGCCACTTTCCTGTCGGATCCGCAACGCTCGTTTGCCGCGACACTGCTGCGGATGATGACCACCAACCACCTCGGCACGGCGGACACACCTCGGGTCCATCCCGTCGTGGCCTCGGCGGCTCGCGAGGTGCTGAACAAGTCAGAGAACGAGCGTTCTGGCGTTCTCTCGACCGCAATGTCGTTTCTCGGGCTCTATCGTGATCCGACGGTTGCCTCGGCAACATCGGCCTGCGACTGGCGCATTGCCGACCTCATGGATGCGGAACGACCGATGTCGCTCTATCTAGTGGTGCCGCCATCGGATATTTCGCGCACCAAGCCACTGGTGCGACTGGTGCTCAATCAGATCGGCAGGCGACTGACGGAGCGGCTGGAAGGTGACCCGAAGAAAAGCCGCAAGTACCAACTGCTCATGATGCTGGACGAATTTCCGGCTCTTGGTCGCCTCGACTTCTTCGAGACCGCGCTCGCCTTCATGGCGGGTTACGGCATCCGCGCCTATCTGATCGCGCAATCCTTGAACCAGATCTCCAAAGCCTATGGCGAGAACAACGCCATTCTCGACAATTGCCATGTGCGCATTGCCTTTTCCTCCAACGACGAGCGCACGGCCAAACGCATATCGGATGCGCTCGGTACGGCGACGGAACTCAGGTCCATGCGCAACTACGCCGGCCACCGGCTGGCGCCCTGGCTTTCGCACGTCATGGTCAGTCGCCAGGAGACCGCTCGCCCGCTGCTGACGCCTGGCGAAGTGATGCAGTTGCCGCAAGCTGACGAATTAATCCTTGTTTCCGGGTTGCCGCCGATCCGCGCCCAGAAGTTGCGCTATTACCAGGATCCGAATTTCACCGAACGGGTGCTGCCGGCGCCGGTGTTGCGCGACGGTCTGTACGCGGACTGTCCTGCGTCGCGCCCCGACGATTGGAGCGGACAAGTCCGCAGTGTTGACCGCCGTCTCGCTGCCGATGACGAACACGCCGGCGCGGCAATCGAAGAAGGGAGCGGCGTGCAACAGCAGCGTCATCCCGGCCTGCCTGAAGACCACGTCGTCGTCTCTCGGGAGCCTGATCAGGATGACCTCTTCAATCTGTCGGACGATGACGCCGAGGCACTCGCAGACAAGCGCGTCATGGACCGGGTTTCTACCGCGGCGAGCGCCTACGGCCTCAACGAGGGAAGGGGCGACGACAAGGACATCATCCCCGGCTTCTGAACGCTTTCCGCAACTGAGGCGTATCTCGGCGTAGATAACGCCCATAAGCGATTTTGCGGATCTCGGCGATGTTCGTTCGCACCGGCGCATCAGCGCCGGCCAGTCGGAACGAGACGTATGAAGCCCCGTCGCATTCGCCACCAGTTTCTGCTCGAACCCGAATTGAGCGAGAAGCTGGAAACCCTCAGCCGCAACCCGTCGACCACGAAATCGGCAATCGTCGCGAAAGCGGTCGAGGCCTTCATCGAACGGCGTGGTGAAAACGAGCTCGACCAGCGCTACGGCAAGCGGCTGGACCGTCTTTCCCGCGATCTCGACCATGTCAGGCGCGACGCCGAAATAACTCTGGAGAGCCTGGCGCTCTTAATCCGCTTTTCAATCACGCTTCATGCGCACACGCCAATTCCGGATCGGGCGACACAGGCGATCGCCCAAGAGCGCTTCGACAAATTCGTCGAGCAGGTCGGTCGCCAGATAGCCTCCGGGAAGCGCTCGCTTGGTTACGGCAATGGCAACGGAGGCGAAGGATGAACTCTCATCCCGCAGCGGACCACCGCCGCCGAGCCATGCTGCGCACAGCCATGGGCGCCGCGATCACCGAGGCCCTTGCCGATCCGACCGTCATCGAGGTGATGGTCAACCCCGACGGCGCGCTGAGGCTCGACCGGTTGGGAGAAGGCCGGGTCGATACGGGCGTGCATATGCATCCTGCCGAGGCGGAACGCATCATCCGGCTCGTCGCCTCCCATGTACGCGCCGAGGCGCATGCAGATAGTCCGATTGTCAGTGCCGAATTGCCATCAGGCGAGCGCTTCGAGGGTCTGCTACCGCCGGTCGTGCTGGCGCCATGCTTCGCCATCCGCAAACCGGCGGCAAAACTCTACACGCTGGCCAACTACGTCGCCGATCGCGTCATGCTCCCGCTGCAGGCTTATGCCCTGAGGAAGGCAGTGCGCGAGCGGCGCAACATCCTGGTCGCCGGCGGCACATCGTCGGGCAAAACGACACTTACCAATGCTCTACTGGCAGAAGTCGCCGAATGCGATGAGCGGGTGATCCTGATTGAGGACACCCGCGAGCTGCAATGCGCGGCCAAGGACTGCGTTGCCATGAGGACGAGGCGGGGCTCCATCACACTCGCCGATCTCGTACGCTCGACCTTACGGCTGAGGCCCGACCGCATCATCGTCGGCGAAGTCAGAGGCGCGGAAGCGCTCGATATGCTGAAGGCATGGAACACCGGACATCCCGGCGGCATTGCCACGGTTCACGCCAATTCGGCACGCTCCGCACTCTATCGTATTGAGCAGCTCGCCCAGGAAGCCGTTGTCACCGTTCCCCGCCGGCTGATCGCCGATGCCGTCGACTTGGTCATCTTTATTGCCGGAAGAGGACCCGCGCGCCGCGTTGACGCGATCGCCGAGGTCACGGGTCTCGACGGCAGCGGCGATTACGCCGTCACCCCGCTCACACTTCCGCAACTCCAGCAGCTCTGAAAGGTCACCTCATGCGCAAGAAGCTTCGCTTTCTTTCGTTCGCCGCCGTCGCGCTTCTTCTCACGGCCCAGGCCCACGCTGCCGGCTCCGGCATGCCGTGGGAACAGCCGCTGCAGCAGATTCTGGAATCGGTGCAGGGGCCGGTCGCCAAGATCCTCGCGGTGATCATCATCATCACCACCGGTCTGACCCTTGCCTTCGGCGACACGGCGGGCGGTTTCCGCCGGCTGATCCAGATCGTCTTCGGCCTGTCGATCGCCTTCGCGGCCTCGAGCTTCTTTCTTTCCTTCTTCTCCTTTGGCGGCGGGGCAGTCGTCTGATGAGCACCGGAGAGCAGCATATCGAAGGCTTCGAGGTTCTGGTCCATCGGGCGCTCACCGAGCCGATCCTGCTCGGCGGCGCGCCGCGGGCGGTGGCGATCCTCAATGGCACGGTGGCCGCGGCCATCGGCCTAGGCCTGCAGCAGTGGATTGCGGGTCTGATCCTCTGGATCGCCGGCCACACGCTCGCGGTCTTTGCCGCACGGCGTGATCCGGATTTTGCCAGCGTGCTTGTCCGTCATCTTCGTCAAAAGGGCTGGCTTGCATGCTGAAGCTTTCCGAATACCGCGGCAAAGCCGACCGGCTTGCCGACCATCTGCCCTGGGCAGCACTCGTCGCGCCCGGCATCGTGCTCAACAAGGATGGCAGCTTCCAACGGACATTGCGGTTTCGTGGCCCCGACCTTGAAAGCGCGACGGAGGCCGAACTCATCGGCATATGCGCGCGGGCAAACAATGCGCTGAGAAGGCTCGGCTCTGGCTGGGCATTATTCTTCGAGGCCGAGCGCATCGAAGCGCTGGGCTATGCGAGCTCGGCCCTTCCCGATGCTGCCTCATGGCTGATCGATGAGGAACGGCGCGCGGCCTTCGAGGGCAAGGTCGCGCATTTCGAGAGCATCTATCATCTGACCTTGGTCTTCATGCCTGGGCCCGATGGCCAAGCGCGCGCGGAAAGTGCTCTCGTCGACTCGCATGACTTGGGAGGGGAAAGAGACTGGCGCCAGGAGCTTGCCCGGTTCCGAGACGAGACTGACCGCGTTCTCGGTCTTCTTTCGGGCTTCGTGCCCGAGGTGCGCGCGCTCGACGATGCCGAGAGCCTGACGTACCTGCACGGCACGATCTCGACACGCCGTCATCCGGTTGCCGTGCCGGAAACACCAATGTATCTCGACGGCGTCCTGGTTGACGCGCCGCTGACCGGCGGCCTAGAGCCGATGCTGGGCGAGCAGCATCTGCGCACGCTCACAGTTCTCGGCTTTCCGAACGTCACCCGGCCAGGAATCCTTGATGCGCTCAATAACCAGGATTTCGCCTATCGCTGGGTGACGCGCTTCATTCCACTCGACAAGGCGGAAGCCACGAAGACGCTGACTCGGCTCCGCCGGCAGTGGTTTGCCAAGCGCAAATCGATCGCGGCTATTCTGCGCGAGGTGGTGACCAACGAACCGGTGCCTCTCGTCGACAGCGACGCCGACAACAAGGCGCTCGATGCCGATGCAGCACTGCAGGCATTGGGCGGCGATCATGTCGGCTTCGGCTATCTCACCACAACGGTGACGGTGTGGGATCAGAACCGTAAAGCCGCCGCGGAAAAGCTTCGCGCCGTCGAGCGGATCGTCAACGGGCTCGGCTTCACCACCATTCGCGAAAGCATCAATGCCGTCGAAGCGTGGCTTGGTTCATTGCCGGGTCATGTCTACGCCAACGTTCGCCAGCCGCTCGTTCACACGCTTAACCTTGCCCATCTCGTGCCGCTGTCGTCCGTGTGGGCAGGTCCAGCGGAGAACGAGCACCTTGCCGAGGTCACCGGCGATTACGCTCCGCCGCTTCTTTTCGCCGAAACCAGCGGCTCGACGCCGTTTCGGCTTTCGACCCATATCGGCGATGTCGGCCACATGCTGATTGTCGGGCCGACCGGTGCCGGCAAGTCGGTTCTGCTTGCCCTGATCGCTTTGCAGTTCCGGCGCTACGCTGGCGCGCAAATCTATGTCTTCGACAAAGGCAATTCGGCCCGCGCCGCCGCGCTTGCCATGGGCGGCGACCACCATGCGTTGGGTGCGAATGGTGCGCTTGGTTTCCAGCCGCTGCGCCACATCGACGACCCGGCCACACAGAGCTGGGCGGCCGAATGGATCGCCGGCCTCATTGCCCACGAGAATGTCACAGTCACCCCGGAGGTGAAGGAGGCAATCTGGTCGGCGCTCACCAGCCTCGCCACCGCGCCGGCGCAGGAACGCACGCTGACTGGCCTGTCGGTCCTGCTTCAGTCCAATGCGCTCAAATCGGCATTGATGCCCTACACGCTCGACGGACCATTCGGCCGCCTGCTCGATGCCGATGACGACCGGCTGGCCATCTCGGATGTGCAGTGTTTCGAGACCCAGGAGCTGATGCACAGCCAAGGCGCTGTGCTGCCTGTGCTCACCTATCTGTTCCATCGTCTTGAGGACCGGTTTGACGGGCGGCCGACGCTGCTCATGCTCGATGAGGCCTGGGTCTATCTCGACAACCCGCTCTTTGCCGCCCGCATCCGCGAATGGCTTAAGGTGCTGCGTAAGAAAAATGTCTCCGTCATCTTCGCGACGCAGTCGCTTGCCGACATCGCCGGCTCTTCTATCGCACCCGCAATCATCGAGAGCTGCCCGCAGCGCATTTTTCTCCCCAATGATCGTGCGGTGGAGCCGCAGGCACGGGCAGCCTATGAGCGCTTCGGTCTTAATGAGCGACAGATCGAATTGGTCGCCCGCGCCACGCCGAAGCGCCACTACTATCTGCAGTCGCGCCGCGGCAATCGCCTCTTCGAGCTCGGGCTAGGCCCGATCGCTCTTGCGCTTTGCGGCGCCTCCGACCCGGCCGCGCAGACCCTGATCGACAATATTCTTTCCGAAGAAGGGCAGGGCAGCTTTGCCGCCCGTTTCTTCAGTGCGCGCGGCCTGGATTGGGCTGCCGAGCTTCTCCAGCAATTTCCTCAACCTAACAAGGAGCAATCGTCATGATCGGACGCCGCCTTTTTACTAGCCTGGTCACCGTTTCCCTGATTGCCAAACCGATGGCTGACTACGTCCAGCCGGCCTATGCGCTGATCGTGTTTGACCCGTCCAACTATACGCAGAATGTGCTGTCGGCAGCACGCGCATTGGAGCAGATCAACAACCAAATCCAGTCGCTTCAGAACCAGGCGACCATGCTGCAGAACATGGCGCGCAACCTTCAGCGCCTGGATTTCTCTTCCGTGGGCCAGCTTACCGGCTCGCTCCAACGGATTGACGGTCTGATGACCCAGGCGAGCGGCCTGAGCTTCGATCTCGACAAGCTGCAGGACCAGTGGCGCCAGCAATATCCGGAAAGCTACGACGCCACCATCAAGGTCAGCGATGTGGCGAGCGCCGCGCGCGAGCGCTGGCAGAGCGCCATGCAGGCGTTCCGCCAGACCATGAGCGCGCAGTCGCAGATCGTCGAGAACGTGCAGGCCGATGGCGACCTGCTTACCGATCTCGTCAATCGCAGTCAGGGCGCGGCAGGTGCCCTCGAGGCAAGCCAGGCTACCAATCAGCTGATCGCGCTTTCGACCAAGCAGCAGATGCAGATCGAGACGCTGCTTGCGACCCAGTTCCGGGCCGAAGCCGAGGATGCGGCGCGCAAGGCGCAGTCTGAGGAAGCCGCTCGCGAGACGACGAAGCGTTTCCTGGGCACCGGCACGGCTTATCCCGGCAACTGAGCGGCAGTTCTTCAAGACAACGAGGAAGGCGGCGACATGAACGACCTCGGAGTCATCGATCGCTTCATGGAGACCTTTACCCGCTACATTGACAGTGGGTTCGGTCTGCTTTCGGGCGACGTCGCCTTTCTCACCACCATTCTGATCGGCATTGACATCACGCTCGCGGGCTTGGTCTGGGCGTTCGGCGGCGAGCCCAACATTCTCGGCCGGCTTGTTCGCAAAGTGCTCTATGTCGGCGCCTTCGCCTTCGTCCTGAACAATTTCAAGAACCTCGCCGACATAATTTACCGCTCCTTTGCCGGTCTCGGCATCAACGCATCGGCCGGCAACCTGTCCGCCGACAGTCTCCTGCGGCCAGGCCGCATTGCCGCGGCCGGCTTCGAGGGCGCCTGGCCGCTCCTCAATCAAGCGAGCCAGCTAGTAGGCTTCCCCGAGATCTTCGGTAACGCGCTCACCATCTTCGTGCTGCTTCTGGCCTGGTTCCTGGTCCTCATCGCCTTCTTCATTCTTTCCATCCAGCTCTTCATCACCATCCTCGAGTTCAAGCTCACCACGCTGGCCGGCTTCGTCCTGGTGCCCTTCGCGCTCTGGAACCGCTCGGCGTTTCTGGCCGAGCGCGTGCTCGGCAATGTGATTTCGTCGGGCATCAAGGTGATGGTGCTTGCCGTCATCGTCGGCATCGGCTCCACGCTCTTTGGCGAGTTCGCTTCCGCCCTGCAGGGCCAGGAGCCGGACCTGGCGGCGGCCATGTCTCAGGTACTGGGTGCGCTGGCGCTGCTTGGGCTCGGCATTTTCGGCCCCGGGATTGCCTCGGGTCTTGTTTCCGGCGCGCCGCAGCTTGGCGCCGGCGCGGCACTTGGAACAACGGCGGCCGCAGCTGGATCAACGCTCGTTGTCGGAGGCGCTGCGTTTGCCGGCGCGCGCATGGCAACAGGCGGCGGCCTCGCCGCAGTCCGTGCCGGCGCCGCCATGGGGTCCGCTGCCACCGTCGCTTGGCAGACGGGGCGCGCGACATCGCCCGAGTCCGGGCTGTCCGGGGTAGCTGCTGGGCTACATGGGGTTGCGAGTGCCGCTAGCGGCGCCGCGATGCGGGGAATGCGATCCGCAGCAGAACCATTCCGCCGTAGTGCCGACGCCGGTCGCGATGCCGGCTGGACCGCGACCGGCGGCATGCCGACCGCGTCAAAGACAGGAACCTCGCCCGCTGCAGCCTCTGACCCCGCGCCGGTCTGGGCAAGGCGTCTGCGTTCCGAACAGACCGCACGCGCCCATCGCAATGCTGCCACGCAGGCGGTGCGCGATGGAGATCGGGGCGGAAGCGGCGCCAATCCCTCCCTCAATGACAAGGAAGACTAGATGCTCTTCAAGCGACCCGTTCAGCGTTATGGAAAGACGCCCGAACCCGTAACACCCTACCAGAAGGCCAGCCAACTCTGGGATGAGCGCATCGGCACGGCGCGCGTCCAGGCCAAGAACTGGCGCTTCATGGCCTTTGGCTGCCTGGCTCTGACGACGGGGCTTTCCGGTGGGCTTCTGTGGCAGTCGATGCAGGGCCGCGTCGTGCCTTATGTCGTCGAGGTCGACCGCTTTGGCGAGGCGCACGCGGTCGCGCCGGCAGTCCAAAACTACCAGCCCGACGATGCCCAGATCGCCTGGCATCTCAGCCGCTTCATCCAGAATGTCCGTTCGGTTTCCACCGATGCGGTTCTGGTGCGGCAGAATTGGCTGTCGGCCTACGACTTTGCCACCGACCGAGCGGCGCTCTTCCTCAACGAATATGCCAAGGCGAACGACCCTTTCGGCCAAATCGGCACGCGCAGCGTGTCAGTGCAGGTGACCAGCGTGGTCAGGGCTTCCGACAGCTCGTTCCAGGTTAAATGGACCGAGCAGGTGTTCGAGCGCGGCAGCCTCGCCAGCACGACGCGCTGGATCGGGATCCTCACCATCCTCATCCGCCCGCCTAGGACAACCGAGCAGCTGCGCAAGAACCCGCTCGGCGTCTTCATCAACGCCATCGACTGGTCGCGCGAGCTCGACAGCGCCGCGCCAACCCCCGTTTCCCCTAAGGAGCCCGCCAATGACAAATAGAGCCCCATTGCTTCGTGCTGCCTTGATCCTGTCGGCGTCTGCTGCGGTTCTTTCGGCCTGTGCCTCGAAGCCAGTGCCGCCGCCTCAGATTTCCTATGACCACGAGGACTTCAAACCAGCCGCGATCGAGAAGGCGCCGGAGAAGCCGGTCAAGGTCGTGGAAGTGCCGAAACCGTTACCGTTGCCTGGTCAGTTGATGCCCGCACCCGGCAAGCCCGCCCCAGATAAGCGCTCGCCGGAAGAACAGGTCGCCGATGCCAACAAGGCGGCGACGCAACAACCCACCAAGTTTGGCTATGTCAATGCGGTGCAGGTTTACCCCTTTGCCGACGGCGCGCTCTACCAGCTCTACGCCGCGCCGGAGCGCGTCACCGATATCTCATTGCAGCGGGGCGAGAAGCTGACCTCGGTCTCAGCCGGCGATACGGTCCGTTGGGTGATCGGTGACACCGTTAGTGGCTCAGGCGATGACCAGCGCACTCATGTGCTGGTGAAGCCATTCGCGCCGGGGCTTGCCACCAATCTGGTCATCACGACGGACAGGCGATCCTATCACCTGCAACTTCAAAGCACTGAGAAAACTGCCATGGCGGCGCTCTCCTGGATTTACAGCGAAGACCAACTCGTGGCGCTTCGGCGGCGCAACGCTCAGGCCGAGGCTGAAATGCCCGCGGCCTCGAACATAGCACTCGAAAACATCCGCTTCCGGTATTCGATCGCCGGCGACACGCCACCGTGGAGACCGACGCGTGCCTTCGACGATGGCAGCAGGGTGTATATCGAATTTCCGAGCCGTATCGACCAAGGGGAGGCGCCGCCGCTCTTCATCGTCGGAGCCGACGGGGACAACCAGCTCGTCAACTATCGCATGCGCGGCAACTACTACATCGTCGATCGCCTCTTTGCTGCGGCCGAGCTGCGGCTTGGCACCAAGCAACAGCAGGTGGTGCGCATTACGAGAAGCGACGGTCGGCAACCGCCGCGGCGGGTTTGGCTGTTTTCGCGTTTTGGCAGGTGAGGGGAGGCTCATGAACGATACTTCCCATCCGAATGCTCTGCCGAAGCTCAATCCCGAACAGCTGCAGCTGCGAGCCTCGCCCCGCCGAGCGGTGCGGTTCAGGCGCGGCATAATCGTCGCGATCGCTGCTGTTGGTTCCGGCGCTGTTTTTGGCGTCACGATGATGGCGCTGCGGGGACCCGCATTGCGCCTGAAACAGCAGCCCGAAGAGCTCTACAGCACGGACCGCAAGCCGACCGCCGAGGGACTTGAAACGCTGCCCAAGGACTATTCCGGGAGCAAGCCGAAGGCTCCGGTGCTTGGACCGCCGCTGCCTGGGGATCTCGGCCGTCCTATTCTCGAGCACCAGCGCCAGCTTGGCATCGCACCAGGGCAAGACGTTTCCGCCGAGGCCCAGCGGCTTGCACAACAAGCGATTGAGGCGCGCGAGTCGCAAGTCCTCTTCCGCATCGAAAACCGGCCCCAGCAGACGGAAGCTTTTGGCAATGGGCAGGGCGGACGTTCGCCTTTCGAGACGGCGTCTCCGCAGCCAAATACAGAAGGCCAGCGAGCTTCCGTCGCGCCGGCCGAGGGCGACCCGAACAATCAACAGCGCAAGCTCGATTTCATCGATCAACGGAATACCGGCGGGATCTACAACCCGCATACACTGCAGACGCCGGCTTCGCCCTATCAGATCATGGCCGGTAGCGTGATCGCTGCAAGCCTGATCACCGGCATCAATTCCGATCTGCCCGGCCTTGTCGTCGCCCAGATCACCGAGAATGTGCACGACAGCGTCACCGGCAGCATCCTGCTCATCCCGCAGGGCTCACGGCTGATCGGCACCTACGACAGCGTTGTAGCCTTTGGGCAAAGGCGCGCTCTGTTGGTGTGGCAACGCATCGTGATGCCGGACGGCTCATCTATCGAAATCGACAATCTGCCCGTGACCGACGCGGCCGGCTATGCCGGGCTCGAGGACAAAGTGGATTTCCATACTTGGCAGCTGATCAAGGGCGTCGCGGTGGCCACATTGCTGGGGGTTGGTACCGAGTTGAGCTTTGGGGAAAATGAAAGCGACTTGGTCAAGGCAATTCGTGAATCCGCCCAGCAGAACGTCAGTCAAGCCGGCCAACGGATCACGGAAAAGAACCTGAACGTCCAACCCACGATCACTGTCCGCCCTGGTTGGCCGTTGCGCGTCGTCGTGCACAAGGACCTCGTGTTGCGGCCATATACGGGGTGAACAGGAGGACTTGATGGCTAATTTGAAACTCGGAAAACTTCCGGACCGGACACCTTCGAAGATCACCATCACCGTTGGCGCCGACTTGAGCCAAGCACTTAATGACTATGCCGCACTTTACCGTCAGACCTATGGCGAGTCCGAAACCGTGGCTGAACTGATCCCCTTTATGCTGGTCGGATTTCTGGAAGGTGACCGGGCATTTGCCAAGGCCAGAAAGGAAGGTTTACTGGGCGCTGGCGCGTCGGAGAAACCACGAAGGCAATCATCTTCCACGCTGGACAACGGGTAGCGCTTGGTGTCGTTTGGTCGCACGCTAGGTTCTTGATCCTGACCGCGTTGCGGCCGGTCCCAGCGAGCGCTTCGCAAAATTGAGATCAGGCTTTCGCTTTACGCGTTGAGGTAGGTTTTCTTGGCCGGAGCAGCCTTCCTTCCCAAACCTAACGATTTTGCCAGCGCTTATCAGGCGGCCGAATAGTTCAGGGCGACCACGGGATAGTCCTTCGCCAGTCTCCACCTCGCCTGGTATGTATCGGGGCCGTGCATGCGTGCGATCTACCGGTGGGAGTTTTTCTCGAGCCTTTCGGCCGCGTCTGCCAGTTCCTTCGATCATTTCTTGAGCAGCGAATTCGCTTCCTCCCGGAAATATTCCCCAAGATGGTCAAGCAAAGCATGGATCGAACGCGGATCCTTGGGGTCTGCGAGGTGAGCGGGGTCGCCACGCCGAATTAGGGCATGTAGCCAAGCCCACTGCCGCGGTTGCGGTTGGTCCGGCAAAGCGGCGATGAGCTCTGCGGTCCCGGCGTCGGCCTGTTGCTGTCGCTACGCGACCAGAGCCGCCTTTTCAACCGCTTCTGACTCGCCGTCGACCAAGCCTTCTAGAAACTCCACAGACTCCTCGATCGGCATCCATCCCGCAAGTTCGGCGACCATCAGACGGTCCGAACTATCTGTGCACTCATGCGAGTGATCGTCTCGACCAAGCGTCGCGTGGTGCGGCACGGCACAGCAAGCGCCTAATTTGATGGCGAACGGGAACCGGCGCTGCGGCGTGGTCGCCCAGCAGGACGTCCGCTGCCCTTTCGGCATGAGCTCCAACAACAGGTAGGCGGCCGACTCTGCGCGGGACGCAGCACGCCGGCGGTGATGAGCCGATCGCGAGTCGCGTCTGCAACGGCCAGTCTGGCAGCAACGCTGGCCGTCCACGGATAGATCGCACTCCCATCAAGTAGCGTGCCAGCGAGACGGAGCAAAGCATATCCGTCGCTGGCATGGAACGCCTGGGTGCGGTTCTCTATCGTCGCCCTTCGCCAATACCGATCGACCAGCTCATATTCGCGACAGCCGGCCCAGCGCTCGCTTCCGGGAATTCGGCAATAGATCGCCGCCAATGTGGGACGTGTAAGCGACAGCAGCACGTCTTCAGGGAGGAACTTAGGATCGCGGCCGGACCGGAGGAGATGTTCACGCACTTGCGCCAAGGTGAAGTCAGGCACGGCCACTTCGCTCAGCCCCTCGGTCGTCTGATGCAGCAGCGGCTGGATCCGGATCGGGCCAGGTGGTCGAGGAACAAGGTCAGCCAGACGCCGTCCTTGTTGCCAAGTTGCGGAAATCCTCGAAATTGGCAAGCTGCGGCCAAGATCGGTGCGCCAAATGGTCTGACGAACTTATACATCCGGGACAGGTAAGACAGGCTATTCTAGCTTCGTCAGATCACAGGTCCACCATCGCCGAACCTTCGAGCGAGAGCAACAGCCTGAAATCTTGCAGCGGCTATTCCCGGCCGAATTGATCTGCACCTGCGTTGATTGAAGCCCACATATCGTCGGGTTCCTCGGCATCGGCAACGTTTTGCGTCATCTGCCAAAGAGTGTCGAGAACGTCTGAACCATCTGCAGCGGTAGTCAGTTGCCCTACCCAAGCAGTTATCGCTGCTACCGGCCAGGCGACGACAAACGAGATTAGATCGCCATTTACAAATCCGGCCACGTCTCCGGTCAAGGACTTCCCGCTCCCGCTTTTCGCGGTCGTATATGAACCGGACACTTTGTTCCCCACAACGGCAAGAAACATCTTCGAACCAAGCTCGTTTTTCCAATGTCCGGCAAAGTCGGGACCGTTGCCTGAAGTCATCGAAAGCAGCTTAAGCGCCGTCTCAACTTTTCGCACGTTACATTCCTCCCAAGGTCGACCTTGTGTGGCTTATATCCAAAGGGAGCTTGACGAAGCAAGGCACGTTCCGTCAGTTGTGGGAGAAAAAGGGGTGATAGCAATCACGACAGAAAACCAGCCAGCCTAGATTCACCACTCGTCATGGCCGACGAATCCAATGCGCTGACGACGGCGACAAGAGACCGCCGCCCCTCCGGAGCCAATCCATCATTCCAACCAATCTTTCTGTCCCGCATTGCGCTTTGTTGCCGGCAATAGAAGAACGACTCTGTCCAGGATCTGATTTCAGACAGAATGTTGCCCGCACCGGACGGCAGTTTCTAGACGCAGATATTGAATGCACCCCTCAGATCGGCGCACTCCCCCTGCGCCACTGAACATTCGCTGACTAGCATTGGGCTTGTTCTCGGATTGCCGCTTCGTGTTCGCGTACGAGTTCTTGGAAGCTCGCGAACGCGTTCTCGCTCCAGCAAGGTCACAATCTTGGCAAGGTCGAGCGGCTCACGTCCGCCGAACCCGTAACGGACCTGGCCCGTCTTCTCGTTGACGATCCGCGTTACGAGTTGCGTCATTCCAACCACAAACCGCGGCGAGAACCGATGATTGTAGGCATTGCGGAAATCGTCGGTGCCATCGCGGAAGGCACTTGCGCCAATGGCGTCAAGCGCGCTTAAGTCCTTTGTAGCCTCCCCAAGACTTGCCATACTTGTCAGCCACGTGGGGATAGATGTCGTAGTCGAGCGGCAGGTCGTCGCTCCAGGTGGCGGGCCGCTTGAGCATATTCGCCTGATGGCACGGATGGGCGGCGGCGAAGCCGAAGCGCCCCTTGACTACATAGGGAGAGTTCAAGGCGTTGGTGGCGAGTGTGTCGATGAATTCATGGGTCGCGTCAAATTGTTTCTTCTGCGTTAGCGACTGGATCACCCTTGACCAAGCTGTCAGGCTATGGACGTCGTTGGTAAATCTATTGATGGTATTGGCGAGCTCACGCCCAAATTCGTCGAGCATCCACGAATACGCCATCCATTGGACGCCAATCGGATTGGGCAAGTTCGACCAATTATAGGGCATATAGCGCCTGGTGAGCGGCGTCCCCTTTAAGGTTTTCGGGAACTGTCGATAGAGCGAGATTCCCATAGCGAGAGTTGTACTCGACGGCGTTAAAAAGCCATACGCGTCAGTCGCCATTTCAATCTGATCGCGCCAGTATAATTCGGCTTAGGGATTGCGTCCGAGGGCGTCGCGGATATGACGTTTGCATGGCGAACCAGTGCGATGGCGGAGCATTGACGGGCGGGCAATGGAACTTTTCCGGTGTCCTCTACCAGTTGCTTGCAACGTTGAAGGCCGGCCTCACCGCAATGATCGAAGAAGTGGTAGCCAACCGCGACGGTGCCAGCGTCCGCATCGTCGTCGAGCGCGCGAGAGGCGGCGATGCCCAGACGCTCCAACCTGTGGTCCGCAGGGTCGACTAAATCAAGATCCGCCGGCGCCTTAGACTTCGCGCACGATCGTTGAAGAGGTGCTTTGAGGCCGCGGGCAATGGCGCACAGCCAACCGAATTCCGGTTCATCACAATCTCGATGGGACGGATGCGTTCGCAAAGTTCGTCGAGTCAATCGGCAACGCGCATCGAAATGGCAAAGGTCCAGCGGATCTCGATACCTTAGAGCTGCGCTTTCGCTGGGGGACGGAAAGAATATCACCGGAAGGTCTGTTCAGCCACATCGTCGAGACCTTGGACGCTCCTGAAATATGGTGTGGCGTTTTCTGGCGACCCTCAGAGTGGCGGGCTGGTCGGAGGCAGCATTCACCGATGAGATCGATGCTATGCTGGCCGAACGCGTCGATGAGCGAGATCTCCGTCAAGCGCAAGGCGTTTGTGGCGCAGCTCCTCGGCTTAGGCACGGTCGGCGTGTCGCTTTCCGCAAACGCCCTGCTTCAAGGGGTCGATCTCATCCTGCGCGGCTGACCTTGGCGCGGCGCATACCGGGGATTCTTCGCGCTCAAATCGAGACGCCCTGCAGGTGGCGAGATTTGATCGCACCATTGGATGTGCGGGGCGGGCCGGCGTCGATCGAAGCCCCACTTTCGGTTCCGGACAAGGCAAGACCTGTCGGCTGTGCCGCGCCGCACTGATTGATGCCGGCCAATGCGCGATGTTGTTGGCGGCGAGGGGGGAACTTGCCGACATCGAGGCCAAGGAAGTCTGCTTGTGAAGGTCGGCAACAGGGCGGTATCGCGCTGCGGCGGCGATGAATGCCGCACGGTGCACAGTTGGCTTAGTTGGGCTGTGTTGTGGATCACTGGAGGCTGCTCTGCTGAGAGCCTCACTTGACCAAGGCAGCTTTGCGCCCAATCTAGGTCGTTCCGCCTGCATTCTCGACTGCCTAAAAGCCGCCGTCCCGACAAACAGGCCATCCTGCTGGCCGAGAGGTCACACGAACAGAGACAATCGGGCTTTGCATGGGCCGTCCCATCGCCAAGACGAGAGGCCTTACGCCATTAAATTGCGCAAGGGGGGACGCTTCCAATTTGGCAGTTCACACTAGGCGCGGCCGAGGGTAAGTACATGGAAAGCCGAGAAGGCAACTGGATCTCTATAAGTGGCCACCTGCCAAGGAATAATCTGGACCACGAAAAGCTCCACTAGTTGTTGGCCGTCAAAATTCCGACCGGGTCTCTGCCAATCCTCGCCCAGTATGCTATCCAGCCAATCTCCATGTGGATCAAAGACTGGCCCCCATTTGTCACGGACATCTTGCTTCAAGGCTAGCCATAAATCCTGCAAGTTCACAAATGCCCTTGCAGCATTCTCCCCAGAGGTGGACATTTCGATCTCGGTTGTCGGACCGAGTAGCGTTTCAGCAATTCTGCGCTGCTCCAGCCCGTTACTCAAATTAACGTTCTGGAACGCGCGTTGCAGGTTTATGGTAGCAATGATGCAGCGTGCGATATGATCGGCCGAATAAGGATGTGGACGCATCCCGCCCCATACACGATCGATCAGATTCTGCAGCTTTTCGTCGTCGCCCGCAGAGACGGTCACAAGATCCGTGCAGCCGCGACGCTTTTCGATGACCTCCGTTAATGCGGCGATCGAGTTTAACAAGGGCTCGGCCAACACCGGACCCGAGGAGTCCACATCGATGTCTTTCCATCGCTCGTTTGGTCCGGCGATCCAAGCGGGCGGAACGACCAGGGCGTCTTCTTCGGTGGTGTTGTCGTCGTCACTCAGCTCAATCAAGAGCCCGCCGGCCGCGTGAATGTGTTCCAAGAGATCGTCGAACCCGGCCCGTCGGCGCCGCATCACACTGTACTGATCGAGAGCGAGTTCCAATGCGCTCTTTTTGTCGGGGTAGATATTGCGTCTTGGGATCGATGAGTGAGAAGCAATATGAGGGAAGACGATGCGGTCCAGTGGCCAGATATGGTCGAACTTTCCAGGCGCCTCCAAGAACAATCCCTCTTGGGCCTGCAGACGCCACAGATTCGGAACATCCAGGTGGATGAACCGCACTGGTCCGCTATAGGCGTCAAATGCCCCTTCCGCCTCGCGATCGACTAAAAAGATCGCTCCTTTGTCCTCGGTCGATGCTCCATCGCTTGCGAACCAGCCCGCGACCTCCGGACTGCGTGTGAAATCTATGAAGTTGGTTAGGGCGAGGCCGTGGTGCTGCGCTGTAGCAATGAGTGCGTCATCATTCTGCAGATACGGAACGAGGTGCGGGGCACCGCGGGCGAACGAGTAAAAGGCGCCAAAGTCAGTGACCGCCTTGGTGCGGTCGGCGTCGTTGGCTCGGACAAAGCTTGAAACCACCTGCCAGCTCGCATCGCGCTGACCGCGGAAGTACTTGTAGTGACCCCCAGCCTTGAAGTCGGCAGCCAGCGCCACAGCCGTCATTAGATCCGGGGCATCGTACTGAATAAACCCGCCTGGCATTGGACGGCCCAATATTCCCAACGCATTCTGCTTGGCGCCGAGCAGCTCGGCGATCTTCTTATCAGACTGGGGTTCTTCTTTATCCATCAGGGCCGCGTTCTCAATCCTAAACCGAAGCCCGTCAGGGGGCCTCTACAATGTCATTCGCGCATGCGCGCAGATCGTCCGCTACAGATAATCTTAAGAGCCGTCGGTCTGGTCGCGGCGCCGATCCCTCGCGCCCTCCGGAATCGATGCTCGTCAAGACGGAAAGCGCAACTCCGTGCGGCGGAGAAACTGCTCCATGCCATCAAGCGGATCGCGGCCTATATCCGCCCGTTGGGCGAGTTCCTTCAATATCTCTCTGCCGATTCGAACCCGGCGGTCGCTCTTAGTGGCCAACTCGGGGAGGAAATCGACGGAATGAGCGTGAAGTTGGTGCTCCCCCAGCCAACGAGCCACGGTCGTCGCTGCTTCGCTTTGGACGTCCCACGCCTCAAGGGTCATTCCCGCCAACAAATCGGCTACTTGTATGGTCGGGTGTGTTTCAGAGGATCCGAATTCCACGGGTGCAACTAAGTTACCCCTTATCTCGTGTGATGCCTTGCCATCCGTTAGCGAGGTTGATTGATCCTGTCCAACCCACGCGTTGAAAAGGTCGACCCCGTCCGCCAAAGGCTTTGAATCGTCGCACAGGAGGCGCAATTTGGGATATCTGTGACCCCAATAAAAGAACAGAAGCGAGAACAGCGCAGTGGAGGTTAAGTCGAGCGTCCATTTACCGCCTTGGCCAGCCTCCGGACGCAACCATCTTGATCGATCCTCAATGACCGTAGCGTAACCACGGCAGAATTTCAGGATACGCTCCATCTCAACGGCTTGGCTGCTGCCCTTCGAAAAGATGTCGGGGGCAGACGCAGGATCGAAGGTGCGCATGAACTGCTGCATCTGTTCCGCTAATTCCGCATAATCTGCCGGGCTATTGCGTAGCAGGACGAAGATCGCTGTCATTAGATAGCGGTGGAAATCTACCCCGTAGAATAGTGCGCTGTTGGTCGCTAAGACCGGCTCGAAAAAGTACTCGACGAATTTTCCAGCTAGAGCAACCTTCTTATTGTGAACTACCACTTTCGCCCGACCATGTGTCGCGCCGCACAAATCAGTTACGATCATCGGCCAGGTTCCTCGCTTCTTGAGGTTCTTGGCCTTCAGTTCATTGCCCTGAAGGAGGCGGTAACGCATACGCAGATCGCTGATGAGGGAGGCCGATTCGTCTACGGTCAGGTCATGAGAGGCATAGACGAAATAGGGTTGTTGATTGTCCAGCAGACGAGGTCCGGTGAACCCTGCTTCGTCGAAAGAGATGAGCCTGCCTTCAGGCGTTGCAATCATCCGGTTGCTCCATTGGTAGGCGCGAGCTGAGACCCGCTTTGTCTGTTGCACACGCGGAAGCCGCGAGGGATTGGCCATTAGATGAATGGCAGTCGACTAGCTTCTTTGGAAGACCTTTTCCGTACATTCATCTTCGAAGTGGGAACAACTACCGACTCACGACCATTTAGCCGCTGCCTGTTGCCCGCTTTTTGCGATTCCCGACATAGAGTTGCCGGTCCGCAATGACACCAGGGCTGCTGAAAGCTTCCGCATTGAATACTGAGCCCCCGCTTCAGATCCTCAACCTTAGCAGGACATTCGAAACGCGCCTATAGCGCCGCTGATGTTCCGTTCTTGAGAAATGGCAATTGATGGAGGGCGAATTGGCTCAGTTAACCCTCAAATCTGCCGGACTATTGAGCGGCCCCGATCCCGATGTCCTACGGGCGCCAAAGGACGGCAAGTTTTAGGAGTCCACGGTCCCACTGCGAGAGCCCAAAACGGGTCGCGTGCCACCGTGGCCCTATCAGCGTCATCTGCGCATCGTTTGGCGTTAACTTCTTGGACAAAATAGTCGCCAGCCAATGTCCCCAAGTAGCGCGACGGGAGATTAAGGTAAGCGGCAATAGGGTAAGTCTGCAAGTTTTTGCGATCCAATGCCGTTTTCTGGAGCCGTGCGCCTCAAAAGACGCCAGGTCGGCTCGACAAGCTCAACTGTAGTGATACGCTGCATTTGACTCGGCCCTATTCCGGAAGGCGGTAGTCCGACATGCACAGGCGCCATTTCATCAAGTTGACCGGCATGACCGTAGCAACTGCTATGGTTTCACCGTCTTGCGCGCGCGCGCAAGCTAACGGCAAAGTTGCCATTGTGGTGGGTGTCGACAGGCCTGGAAATCTTCCGGCTCTATCGGCTGGCGTAAGCAGCGCGCGCAAGGTGGCGGAATGGCTTACATCGGAAAACTTCGACGTGGCACTACTAACCGACGACACATCTCCTGTTAAAGCGGCCGATATCAAGAATGCCATCAGCACACGGCTGGCCTCCAGCGCTCCCAGACTACTTTTAATCTATTTCTCTGGGCACGGATTTGTGAACCAGCAATCCGAATTTTGGATGCTGTCGGGAGCGCCCGAAGACCCGAACGAGGCAGTCAATCTTGTCGGTAGCGTCCTTATAGCGCGGCAGAATCCAGTGCCCAACATCGTAATAATCTCGGATGCTTGCCGTTCAGCGCCGAGTGATCTCGGAATTTCAAATGTTCAAGGCAGTCTGATATTTCCCAATCGCGGGCGCGCTGCGACAATGAGTGTGGACGTTGATCAATTTCTAGCGACGAGGGTCGGCGAGGCAGCTTACGAGGTAAAGCTTTCGGACAGTATTGCCAACTTTCAGGGACTATTCACAACCAGCTTTCTGAGCGCGTTCCAAGATCCACGCCCCGAGATGGTCTTCGATTTGGATGGTGAGAAGGTCGTGCCAAACCGACGGCTGAAGAGATATCTGCTGTCCGACCTTCCGAAGCGTGCGCAGGCGAGTGGACTTCTGCTGAGGCAATTGCCCGACTCGAGCGTAACGTCGGACGATGACATCTACATTGGCCGCGCTCACTTCTCGGTGGGGCAACAGGCACCCCTAAAGCCAATGACGACGCCAGAAGATATTGCCGCAAACGACATCTTAGGTACAGAACCGCCGAATACTGGCGGCGAGTCTAACACTAAATTGAGCCGCGCCGGCGATTATGTGAACGCCAAGCTTGATCTCTTGTCTGTCCCTTTCAACACTCCAGCTTCGGCCACGGGTTCGACTGTGCTTGTCGTCGGCGCGAAGGGGATCAGGACTTTGCTAGTAAGCGCAGGGCTTGAAGCGAAGACCACTGGTAGCTCTGATGGCGATGCCGTGAGTATAGAGGTCGTTCATGCTCGTAATCGTGCTTACTCTATCGCCATCCGTTTTGCGGACGGCTCGGGTACTGTAATTGCCGGTCTTCCTCGGCACGATGTGACGGTCGTCGTACGCGAGGAAGGCGTAGCAAGCGTAGCCTACAACACACGCGACAATGCCTTCAATGCCGAGCGGTTGACAAGCCTGAGGGCTGCGGTGGCGGCTGCGGCGTCGATTGGGGCATTCCGGCTTGCAAACGAGGATGCAGCTGGAAAGTTCGCAGATGAAATCCGAGTGATGAAAGGGGTCGACCCAATGCTTGGAATTTTTGCCGCGTATGCATACGCGCAGGCAGGACGTATCGAGCAATTGATTTCAGTGGCGCAATTCATGAAAGGCGATCTCGGCGTTTTACCATTCGACGTCGCTATGCTTGCCGCCTCCACTGGCGCTGAGCCGCCGCCTGCCACACACGATATAGTGGATCCGGCGATTGTTCCTTTCTGCCCGATGCTTTCGCAAGGATGGAATTTTTTGCAAGCGGTTGGAGCCTCAATCCCCAAGGAGTTCGAGGAAGCGCGCCATTTCTTAAAGCAGGCCCTGTGGACGACTTTCGACCACAAAGGGATGGATATCGTGCTCGAAGCTCAGGTGTGGAAATCATGACGATGCTGTCGAGAAGAACGGTTCTTGCCGCCCTCGCAGGGCTGTCATCGGTCGCGGTTCCCAGTGCGTCGGCCCAGCCTCAGACGGCGAAACTGCTCCTCGTGCATGGGCGAGGTCAGGCCAATCTCGATCCTCAAAAGCTTAAGGCCGCTTGGATCGAGACGCTGACTCTTGGGGCGCAAGCACTCGGTATGCACATTCCCGAAAATCTAGATGTCGAGTTTCCCTACTACGGTGACGAGCTGCAGCGATTCGTCGATCAGGCGAACCTCCCGTTGACCGGAGAGATCAAGGCCCACGGTGGAAGTGGTCAGGACGATGATTTCCTTGCCTTTCAATCCGACGTGGCGCAATCGATCCGAGAGCAGACGGGCATAACCGATACGCAGGTTCTGGACGAATATGGTAACAACGCGCGTCCGAAGGGACCGCTGAATTGGGAATGGGTTCAGGCAATCCTTGCCGCCATCGACAAACACGGTGGCGGCATGAGCCAAAGCGCGATCGAGCAGTTCACGCGAGACGTCTACCTGTACACGAGGTATCCAGCTGTTCGTTCTACCATAGATGCCATTGTGCGGAGAGCACTGACCGCCAACAAAACCGTGGTCGTCGGCCACTCCTTGGGCTCTGTCGTAGCATACAGCGTTCTGCACGACGCAGGACAGGGTATCAACATTCCGCTCTTCGTCACCGTCGGCTCCCCGCTTGGCATCCGGGCCATCCGCGACCAGTTGGCACCAATTTCATACCCAAGCGGCGTGAAGGACTGGTTTAATGCATTTGATACTCGGGACGTGGTGGCGCTCTTTCCGCTGGATGAACAATCTTTTCCAGTAAATCCGCCGATCCGCAATTTTCCGGGGGTAAGGAACCACACCGATAATCGGCATGGAATTGCCGGTTACCTCGACAATCGCGAAGTCGCACGGACTATTCTGATGGGAGTCGGTTCGTGACCCAAGGCCGCGCCCGACGTTGTAAGACGAGTGTAGAGTAGTCAAAAGGTAATTATCTGCCAACGGAGGGGAGTACGATCCATGTGCCCCCCAACTAAAAAGGCTGCCTCTCGCTCAAAGACGTCTTCAAAGTCGAACGCCGTTTCGTAGTGAAACGTCCCGTCTTCCGGATCGACGAACTCCATCCAGGACTTCTTATAGGCTTCCGCCGATTCATTTTCATCAGGGCTGTAAATGCCCACAAGTAGCCTAGCGTGCGCCGTAATCCCGTCGCCGGCTGTGATCCAAAGCGGTCCCCGCTCTCGCAGGAGACGCCTAAACGTTTTCAGCGGATAACTTGCGGGAGGAATTGCGCGCAAGCCTGCCTTTTCAACGAGATCCTGCTCGGCGCCGCCTGGAAGGCCATTATCTTCCGACAGATAAAGAAGATATGGGCTTCCAAGAGTTGCTATGGCCTCAGGAATGGTCAGCATCCGCTGTTCACGCCATGAAAGCATCATTGTGTAAACGGCCGCCCAGCAACTCATGGGTGTGGGCTGTCGCACTGGAGAAACATCGTAAGAAACCACTGATCCCAAACCTGGAAACGTACGGCGCGCGGGCGGTGGCAAGGCGACTTCGGACGATCTGAGTGTGACGACCATATTTGCTTCTGCTCGCATGGGAAGGACCATTGACGAGAAGATGCTGGCGAAGATGCAAGCTAGTATCACCGCACGAGCTAGTAGCGGACTGGCGGGAGGGCCGCCAATCTCGTCATCTTCGATCTGGCGGTGGCTAGTTGTCCGTTTCATTTGCTTTTCCTCACTTGAAGAAGCCTGTTAGATAGATGCCTTTGACAATTTTCAAACATAAAACACCGTCTGCCTCATCTGCAAACGGCAACCGCTGAAGCCGCGACAATCTCTTCACGTAATAGATTCCAACTATTTGTGAAATATCATAAATCACCTATAACTCATCTCGGATAAGATTGACCATCGCCGTTTTCCTATTGTCCTCAATCAATCATTGGACCAGGACAATTCTGATAGCGCAAAGCATGCTAATCCAAGCATCTGCAATGCAACCACGGCAAGCGACTTGACGCAAAGGGAGTTGCGAACTTTCGCAGTAATATGTAGCTTAGAAATAGAAATTCAGGAGGAAGCGATGTCAGGAGATCCGTTTGATTTTATCTCTTTCGATGAAGGTGTCCAACGCATAAGGGGTGCGTGGGGACAAAGTGGAAAGGCATACAATCCTGACAGAGTTATGACTTCGCGAGACGAGGATGTCCTCCGCACAATCGACTCGCTCAAGATCTCCGGGATGGAAAACGGCTTCGAGAAATGGCACCTCCCTGTTTATTTCGCGAAGGAAGAAAGTCAGGGAGCGCAGTTTTTTATCACTAAAGCTGAGCCGAACGCGAAGGTTCGTGAACATTCGCATAAGGATGGCGATGCTATGCGATTCATCGTGTCCGGCTCAGTGATATACAATGGGAAAGAACTTGTCGGAGGCGACTGGATGTTCGTTCCGAAGGACGTTCCATACGCTTTGGACGTCGGGCCGAATGGGGCGATCATGTGCTATTGTTATCCCTGTTGCTGTGTTCCACGTTGAAGTGCGAGCAGGGCCAACAGTTTTCCGCACCCTCATGTCAATAGAGTTGCCCCTTGCTGCGGCGACAAAGAGGCCGGCTGCAGAACGGCAGCTTCTCGCATCACTCAGCCGATAACGGACAGCAATGCGCCCCATGCCGGTCAAAGAGGCCTTGCCGCCGTTCCTCCATAAGCAGACATTGCAGACCTACAAGGACGTCGCTTTTACGCCCGAAGCGCCGCTTCGGTTGGTCCTTCAGTGACCTGGCGGCCCAAGGGAGTCGTCCTCCACCGCCCGACCTCGTCCGCAACTCATCGTTGCCGCCAGCGGCTCTGCTCCTGGCCTTCCCGCGATGACCGAGCGGGTAGTGAAACATGATGGTCAAGCCTGAAAAGCAAGGTCCAACCTAGCCGCCTTTCCAGGCCTGCGTCATCATCGTCCAGCAGTTCAGGATCCTGCGTGCGCCAGCCGGGTCCGTCGGGTCGGCCGGCCGCACAGTTTTTTTCATCCCGCTGGAACTGGCGAAGGAATGCAGTTGGTGTCGCTGCAGATGCCGCCGCGTGGTGCCTGTGGGCGATTGGTGGCAACACCTGATCGGCCGCCGCTCCTTTACGAGGCGGCTTAGCGTGTGAGCC
>NZ_JAMYPB010000057.1:0-34974 GCF_040320135.1 Mesorhizobium sp. M0772
TGCCCATGTCTACGATGACCGGGTTGAGTTCTTCCTCGGGCCGGACCGGGTGATGACCGCCGACCGGGTCCGCGTCAAACATGCGCAGCGAGGACACAATACCGATTTCCGGCACTCCATCGGCAACCTGAAGCGCAAGCCCCAGGCCCTGCGCTATCCGCGGCCTTGGCCCTCAACTTCGGCCCGATGGCGAGCAGGCGGCCGGCGCGGCGCTCGAGCTCGGCGAAAAGATCAATGGCGCGCAGCGCAGCGCGCGCCTGCGCGGCCAGCAGGCTGTTGGCCCGATCGGATTCCGTTCGGCACCAGCAGCCAGAGCGGCAGTGACTGGTCGACGCGGCCGGCCCATGCCCACAGCTAAGGCCGCCTCGCCGCCCAGCAAAGGGATTGCATTGGTCCAGCCTAGCCACTGCGCGAGCAAGGCATCGGCCAGCCAGGCTCCGAGAACGCGCCCGAAGCCGCAACACTCCGAGCCGCGAACGCCCCGACCAGCGTTTCGAACGTCCCGGTGTTGGCGGCAAGCTGGCGGAGATCGTCCGTCAGATCGCTGACCGCCTCGTCACTGCGCGTGAGGCCGAGATCTTCCAGCACCGCGGCGAGGTTCTTCTCCGTAAGCAGATCCTCCACTGCCGAGATGCCAGCCGACGCCAGGCGAGGAGCAAAAAACCGGCGGGCCCGACATTGTCGCCCGGCCGTGTGAGCAGCACAGCGTCGCCCAGCGCGCTTTCATCCTCGACGCGGCCGGCCTGCTTGGCCGTTGCCGCGGCCGCCGAAAGCGCCAGGCGCTGCCGCCAGGCACCGGCCCATCGCTCCTGCCGGCGGCCTATCGCATCGAGCGCGCCGAGGGCGGCGCCGGCGGCGCCGGCGGCGCGCCCGACGTCCTCAACCTCTTTCCCGCAAGGGCCTTGCGCATCCGGGACGGCCCGGCGCAGCCAGGCCGGCACCGTCGCCATCGGCGCGGCCGCCGTGGTGCCGGGAAGGATGCCGTGGTGGCGTCGGGAGGAGTTCGGGCGCAGAATCATCGCCGGCATGATGATTCATTGCGGCGCTTACGACAACACAAATGGCAGGAATCCGCCGCACCTGTCGCGGGCCAGTCATGTCCGATAAGCTTGCCTTATCGGACGTGGAATACAACAGTCCGACCCATAGCAGCAATCGCCATATCGCTCATGAAAAGCTCATCGGCGGCCGTGCCGGCCTGAGCCATTACCCCCAGAAGTCCCGGCGCGGGGCGACCCAAAGACGGGGAGCACGTCAGCTCTGACTTTGTCACGGCACTCAAGGCAGCAGCAGCGATATGGCTCGCATTTGATCGCGTTGGAGCAAATCTGGGGATTCATTTGGAACCTCATCAAGGTCTGGCGGCTCGGATCCAACTTCCTTGCAACTGTCGAAACGCTCAGCTCTTTGACCAGCTCGGCTAACGCAGCCAGACCGCCAGATCAGAAAGAGCACGCTTGCGAAATACGCCAGCTGAAGGAGCAGCGAACAAGCCAGCGTCGTGACTACTACTGCGCCGATGGAATGAGAAGCGAAGTAGACGGTCAGAGCGGTGCTGCAAAGGACCATTCCCAGGACGCGACAGAAGATTTTAAAGGGCAATGCCGTTCTCCTGGATTGTCCACCAAATCACGCAGCGACATTGTCGGCCGCAATATGGGTCTGGCAGTTCTTCGGGCAGACGCGGGCGCAGGCTCCGCAGCCAATGCAGCGGCCGGGATGGTTGACGACCATGATCATGCGATTGAGCTCGCCATCGAAATCGTCGTCTTCGCCGTCGCAGGCGCCGAGGATTTCACCCGCGTCATCGACGCCATAAAGATGCATAACCTCGCGCGAGCAGACTTTGAAACAGCGGCCGCAGCCGATGCAGGTCGCGCCGTCTATAGCGGTGAGATATTCCGGCACCCATCCGGAGCCGTCGCGGGTGGTGAATGTGCTCGTCATCGTAACTTCTTCATTGAAGCGAGCTCTCTCCTGGCACCATCCAACTCGGCAAAAACGGCCGACGTTTCTTCGGCAACTTCCTCTATCTCCGTCCATTTTCCCGGGAGATCCTCTGCAAGGTCGCGCAATTTCATCTTGGCAAGTGCCGCGCGCAGCTGAAGCTTTCGGACTTTCGTTCCCATCTCATCCAGCTTTGACATAGATCGTTCCTCGAAATCGGTGTCTTCACGCCCGCGCCACGTCGCGATAGGCTTCAATGGCTGCGGGCGCATCGTCGACCAGTTTCGTACCGACCTCCGGGAGTTTCCTGAACGTCTCGAAGCCGAACCGGTGGATGGTCACGACAGAGAGACCAACCGCTCGCCGTGAAACAATCGTCCGAGGCCCCAATGGGTTTCATCTCCATCATTGGCGATGTCATCCGGCCGGAGCGCTCCTCGATCCTAAGCCCGACGGCCGTGTAGAACATATCGAGCCTCCACAGCACGTCCGGATCGGGGTATCCCATGCCACGGATCGCCTGGCGCTTTTTTCTGGTGGGAAGTCGGCCAGCAGCGTGGCGTTCGATTTGCCTTCCTATAACCAGTAGGACACCTGAGCACGGAGAACCGCACCAGGCATTTGACGAACGGGGGGCAAGGGCCGCCTCGTCCTCGTTGAGGCCGGGCTGACCGCGGCATCAGACATTTCGCCTTCTCCTCATTTCAGTCCTCTTCCTCGAAGGACGATATCTGTTTTCTGGGACGCCTACTTCGGGCACACTTGCTCAGCCGACGCCTAGCTCGGCGCCGCTGATTCCACGCAATTGATGTCCCTCGGGCCGACCTTGAACACGTCCTCGACTGCGAAGTCTTCCACGCGAATTCGCATCGAACATCGCTTCCGCCGCAATGCGGGAGGCCATGAAGATTCGAGCCTCGATCCTGCTGCAAACGATCGACCAAGTGCTGCATGGACCTCCTTGCTGCGCTCACGCCAACCACGCGTCCAACTTGGTCCGGGCCTCGACGGCCGTTGGAGCGTCTTCATCAGCCGCGATCCCGACGACCTCAAGTCCGCTGTCCTTGTATTTCTCCTGTAGCGGCATCAGCTCGAGCATCTCCGCCGCACATAGTTCGCACCAAGTTGCCCAAAAATTCGACGATATAGGCTTTGCCGGGCTGGAAGTCCGCAAGGGGCTCGCCACGCAGCCAGTCCTCCACTTTGGTCGAAGGAGCCGGTGACCCCATCCGCAACATCATCTTGCCCTCCAGAGCTATTGCCAAAGGTTGCGTGACCTTATGCGCAAGCTTGTTCCCCTTTGAGACGGGGCACGAGGGTTCAACGAAGGGAGAGCATTGTTCGTCTTGCGCATCTGCGTGCAGTCAGCCTTCAATAGTGTTGCTGAATCTCAATTCGCAAAGGCCGTGCCAACGCGCTCATCGTACGGTAAACGCTTGATTATACTTAAAAGTTGTGAGGCGCTGCAAGATAGCCGGTTGTATTGGACGCGACATGTTTTCTGCCATTGTCAGGTCTTGGACACGCATCACCCGCTTCCCGTCGAGACAGAAGCGTGGCCATGGACGTCTCGACATATAGGAACGAACAGATGGACATCATGACTGCTTGGCTAGCGCCAGCCCCGTCATCATCCTCCGCCTCAAGCTGCTTGAGCTTCTTGCCGTTCCGGTCGCTCAGCGGTAACGCCATTGCAATTGCAGGCGCCGCTCCATCCGAGCATCGCCTCTGCCCTACCTCTTCCGCTTGGCGCTTGAATTCCTGGTGGCGACCCAGGAGTTCTTCACGACGACGCCGGTTATGTCCGGCTGCGGGTCGCGAGTGCCGTTATCGCCAGATGATGATCGTGGGGAAGAGGGCCAGGATGAATGCCGGCCTGTGCCGGGCCGGTGAACTCTCCCGGGTCCTACTTTTGTTGCTCTGTCCCTTCGCAGGACCTACAGGGACCACATGGTGCGATGTGAGCGCTGTCGGAATTGACCGGCCTCAAGCCCGCTCGGTCGCCACGCGGTGGGCCGGGCAAACTGAAAACGCCGAAGATGCGGCCGCCCCCGCCACTGACCCGGCTACCATCCCAGACGATGACACGTGATTGATGCCACCGTTCGCGCCAGGGCCGGCAAGAGCCCGACGTCGGACTCGAAGGTCGGTGCCTTGGCCGCTGCACGGTCGTTGCCGTGTTCATTTCCCGGCCAGTGGTGAAGGAAATCGTGATAACGCCAATACGATGAGGCTACGGTCCGAACGCGGCCTGCCGCGCTGAAACGACTCTCTTTCTCGACCTGACGCCGGCTCGAGTATCTGTGTTTGAGCGCATTGAGGACGCTTGGGCTTCTGCCCGGCCGTTTGTCTGCGCGTTACGGGTTGTCTCGGCGAGCAGACACCGAGCGCGTTAGAGGCGTCCGGGGAATGTGCTTCGCGACGGCGCTCGCAAGTTGCTCGCGAAACCTGCTCGTTTGCGGCGACCTTCCTGCGACTTGGTATCAGGTAGGTGACCAGCGGAGTAGAGCTTGGAACAGCGTCGGTGCCACTTCAGAACCCGTCAGCGGGCCACAAACAGCGGCAATGGCGGCTTGCCAACTATCCATCTTGTCACGCTACCAAAGAGCCGCTCGCGCAGCCGGCGGCTGCCATAAGCGCCCATGACGATCACGTCGGCAGACGTGTCGATTGCGTGCTGCGCTAGCACCGTCGCCACCGGTTTGCCGCGGCTCGTCAGCCGGTGACCGAAACCCTAGCACCGTGCCGAGTGAGATAGGCAGCAATATCGGCTCCCGGCTCGGCGCCGTTTCCGGTGCAGGTCGCCTCCGGATCGACGACTGCGACACGAACTTCCTCAGCACCGGATAGCAGATCCAGCGCTTCCCGAACCGAACGGGACGTCTCGACTCGCGAATCCCAGCCGACCAGGACGCGCCGTGGGGACAGAGAGTCCCCAGCGCCCTCCGGTACGACAAGCACCGGCTTTCCCGTATCGAACAAGCTGCCGTTTATAACAAGCGGTCCCAAACTAGTCTCATTGAGAAGTGCGGGGCCGACGATTGTCAGGTCGGTGCAGAGCGCCCGCCGTCGCACCGCGTCACCGACGCCAGCCTTGTCGCAGTGTTCGGTGTCGACATCATAGCAGCGCCACGTGGCTCTCAGCACTTTGTGAATTTCCCTCGATGTCTTTTCCAGGTTGGCCATGTCCTGTGAAAATTCCCGTGCGGCAATGTGGTGTGCGCGATGTCTAGACCACTCGGCGATGCCACCGCCCAACGGCGGAGGGGACCCAATAAGCGGAGGCGACATCAGGAGCGGCGGAGGCGATACAATTAATACGGAAAGATATGCGCCGACCTCGGCGCACAAGCGAGCAGCTATTGCCACGTCCTGATCGGAATGGTCAGCTCCCGTCACACTGAGTATTTTCTTGAAGGCCATCTGACTGCTTCCCCCTGAGATGTCGCGCCCGTAGCGCGTTTTCGAACCGCAAGACTTGCCTTCCAACGAAGATGGAGAGTGGCACACCATCCGTTCGCGATTCAGTCGTCCAGCTTCTCGAGCGAGTAGCCCGCAGACCTGACAGTATGAATGACGCTACCTGGCGAGGCCGCCTTCAGCGCCTTTCTGATCCGGCTGATATGGACGTCGACAGTGCGTTCACCGACATGGATATTGTCTGGCCAGGCCGCGTCGATCAGCTCGTCTCGGCTGAAGACCTTGCCGGGAGCCTCAAGAAATTGCCGCAGCAGGTTGAATTCGAGAGGTCCGAGATGGATGTCGTGGCCATTACCTCGAACGCGGTGAGCATCGAGCTTCATCTCAAGGCTGCCGCAACAGAGCCAGCTGCCGTTTTTTATCCCGTTCGAACCCGGCTGTGGCAGAGCCAACTTCGTGCGTAGACAGTCAAGCAGCTTGGCCGGTGCGAAGGGCCGCACAAAGCTCTCGTCAACACCTGCCTTCAAGAGATCGAGGTGCTGGTTCTCGGCGCCGGGCGCGATCAACGCAATGACGGGCAGGCGGCCGGTCCGGGGCTCCCCCTTGAACCGGGCGCAGATTGTGGAGCCTGCCGCGCTTGCTGGCCCGCAGTCCAGGACTACCGCCTGGAGCTCCCGTTGATCGGCCAATGCAAGTGCTTCCTTCACGCCGCCTGCCGGCTCACTCGTGAAGCCGTCCACCCCCAGAATGTGGCTGAGGAACAGATACAACTCCGCATCTTGCGAACAGATCAGTACCACTGGCTTCATCAGCGCTACCCCAACAACCACATCGGCCTCGACCGCCTCGATTGAGAGGGCTCGCATGTCCTCAAGGCCTGACATGATCCCCTCGATCGAAAATCGCTTCCATCACGCCCGCGCCACCTCAGGATAAGCCTCAATGGCTGCGGTGGCATCGCCGGCCAGTTGGGTACCGGCCGCGGCGAGTTTCCACAACGTCTCGAAACCGAACCGGTGGACGTCGCGCAGGGTTTTCGACAGAACGACCAACCGCCCGGCCGTGAAAAGCACGCGCCCGAAGCCCTCATAGCTCATCTCCATGATCGGGGATGCCATCAGGCCGGAGCGTTCCTCAATCGCAAGCCCGACGGCGGTGTAGAACTTATCGAGCCTCCACAGCACGTCCGGATCGGGATCGCCGATGATTGGAATTGCACGGCGCTGTTCCCTGGTGATGATGAAGTCGCCCAGCAGCTCGGCGTCCGACTTGCCTTCCCATGACCCGTGGGAATCATTGGCACGGATCAGCCGCACGAGGCATTTGACGAACGGGGTGGCAAGGGCCGCCTCGTCGGTGGCGGCAGCGCCAACAGCGGCTTCAAACATTTCGCCCACTCCTCATTTTAGTCCTCGTCCTCGAAGAAGGGTTTCTGTTCAGCGACACCTGCCTGCGCCAGCACCTTGCGCAGCCAAGGGGGAGGACACGTTCTGAGCATCATCTGCGTGCGCAACAGCACCTCTTGGATGGTCTGGGGCTGCGGCACTTTGATCGGATGGATCTTTGCGGAAACAAGTTTGGCTGCCGAAGGTCCGCCGATCGCCAGACAAAACAGGAGATGACAGCCCTTTAGCGCTTCCACCTTCGGGGTGATGCGGACATCGCCCTCAGTTCGATGCTTCCCGCTCTCGTCGGAAACGTCATCGAAGGCCACGGCTTCCACGAGATTCCACTCCTCGCGCATCACGTCGTAGACAGCAAAGCGCCTGGCCGATCCGAAATGGGCGTTGAGGTTCTTCATGTCCTGCGTGGCGATCGCCACGCGCAATGCGCCCGCTTGGCGTTCCGGCGTCGGTGCGTGAACCTCGTCAGTGACGAGCGAGAGGCGACGGACGGAGCTCATCTGGCATTTCTCGCTTACGGAGTGGATCAAGCGCCTCAGGCGTCGGCGCTCGCCCGTTGGCTTCGAAAATGTTCGCAACCTCGAAGATCAGGTCGCGGGTCCCCTGGTAGAGGATTGTGAGCTTGTGCTGGGCCCCGAGCCGGTCGAAGATCGGGAAGCCGACCCGCATGAGCGGAATGCCGAGACGCTGCGCCGCCTGGCGGCCGTGGGAATGAGTAACGAGAAGATCAGCGCCGGCGCCAAGCGCTTCCAAATCGCCGAGATCGCCGATTTGAACCGACTGCGCCGGTACTTCCTCCAGAATTTTCGACATAGCGGCCGTTGTGACCGCCGCCGCGATTTCGGAGCCCATGCCGATGAAGAAGCTCGCGAGTTGGTAGAGTTGGTCTGGTTCAGCAGCGATCGCAATTTTCTTGCCTCCAAAGTGGAAATGTCCGTCGAGCAACGCGTCCTGCAACTGCGCCCGCCGACGGCGCACCCCAGCCGGCGCCGCCGCGGCCGAAACTGCGGACAGGAGCGAGACGAACCGGTCGGTGTCCGTCAATCCAGTCAACGACCGGAACAGCACGTAAGAAACCCCGGTCAACCTCTGCAGCACCTCGGCCGGGCGGCGCATATGCTCACCGATGACAACGCATCGCTCGGCCGTGCCAAGCTCGCGAATATCCTCGACGCTGGTGCCGCCATAGGTGGTCGTGACCCAACGGTCGGGCACCGTACCGTCGAGCGAGCCGGAGAGGTCCGGCAAAATTACCGGCTTCAGTCCAAAGCTCTCAACCATCTCGCGCAAATGCTGAATGTCAGCCACAGTGAGGTTCCAGCCAGGCAGGATCACGATCTTCTTAGATTGCCGCGCCTGCTCGCCGGGCCGTGTAATCCCTTCGATCATCGCGGTGACAGCTTTGGCCCAGCCCTCTTCGATCGCGCCATCGAAATCCGGTGTGTTGGCCAGCACCACCTCCGTACCCGCGAGTTCTTCGGTGCGCTTCAGCCTGATACTGGCGATGTCTCCTGCACAGTCTTCGCCCCGGGTTTCCACAAGCGCCGTCGTGCAAATCCCGATCAGCGTTGGCTTTGTGCGGGCCTTGAGGTTGAGGATCGCCTCTTCCAGATGGTCTGCCCCGCCGAGGATCGTTGCCATCTCGTCAATCGCGGTTGTCTGCAAGGGAATGGCTTCCTTGAAATGTCGCACGAAGAGCACGAGGGCGAAGCTGGTGCACCCCTGGCTGCCGTGGAACAAGGGCATCGCGCCGTCGACGCCAAGAAAGGCCAAGGCGGCACCCAATGGCTGCGATGACTTCAGCGGATTGACCGCCGCCGCTTTGGTCTGGGGAAGGATGCGGACCATCGACTCTCCTCAACACTCGCCGAAATCAGCGGCCGTCGTGCCGGAGAATTCCTGGACAGCATGCAAGGTCACGGTCTCGCTTTTCGTGCGCGGCAGTTCCTCCCTCACCGCAGGCTGGCAATCCCATGGTGCCGGCTCGCGTACCTGGCACCAGATGGGGTTTTGAATGGCCAGGTCGATCTGGCGTACGAGTTCCACCATGCCGTCATAGCCGGCGTAAGGGTGTTGGCGCTCCTGGTTGATATCGAGCCAGGGCGTCTTGGCCTTCAGAGCGACGAATTGCGTGCGCCCGCCTGATAGCAGGATATCGGCCTTGTGTTCGGAGAGCATGGCGTAAAGCTCGCGCGCTGCCATTTGCTCGAATATATGGTTGTCGTCCTTGAGGATCTGCTTTATCCGCTCTTTGTCTTCGACGGTCGACTTCTTGACAGAGGTGCCGACGATCTCGATCCCGATCTCCATCAGCGCATGGACGACCGACCAGGACTTCACGCCGCCGGTGTTGAGCAGCACGCGCTTGCCTTCGAGCCTCGGCCGGTAGGCCGCTAGGTTCTTCCAGGCGATCGCCTCTTCCTCTGCAATCAATAGCTCGGTGCGGCCGAGGATCTCCGGATCAGCACCCTGCTTGACGAGCAGCTCAGATATGTTCCGGAGTGCATCCGAGGTATCGGTGATCCCGTAGAAGGAGCCTTCGAAGAACGGGATGTCCCAGCGCTCGTCCATCTTGCGTGCCAGATTGATGAGCGCGGTCGAGCACACCATCATAGCCGCCCGGGCGCGGTGCGCGCCGGCAATATCGACGTAACGGGCGTCACCCGGAATGCAGGCGCGCACCCGGATCCCGAGCCGATCCAGCAGCGGCTTCACCAGCCAGAATTCGCCCGAGAGGTTGAATTCGCCAAGAATGTTGATGTCGTAAGGGCCGGGATCGTCGGGCTCGGCCGTGCCGATGACATGCTTGAGCAACGCCTCGCCGGCAAGCTTGTTGCCAAGATTCTTGGAGCCGACGAAGCCCGGCGCATTGACAGGTATAACGGCCAAGCCGAACTTTTCCGCCGCGCGCTGGCAGACGGCCTCTATGTCGTCGCCGATCAGCGCCGTCACGCAGGTTGGATAGACGAAGATCGCCGGCGGCCCATACGCTTCCTTGATCTCGCGGATCGCCTTGAAGAGCTTCCGCTCGCCCTTCCCCATGACAACATCGAGTTCGGTGAGGTCGGTCGTGAAGCTCGTGCGCCACAGCGTTGGCCCGGACGAAGCCGCACCGCGGTTGTCCCAGGAATTGCCCTCGCAGGCGAGCGGCCCATGGACCAGGTGTGCGACGTCCGTGATTGGCTGCAGCACGATCTTGGCGCCATCGAAGGCACAGCCGCCGGCCGCCGCCCCGGGGATCAGTGGCTTCGAACAGCCCTCCTTGCGCGCCTTGGCATCCTTGCCGCGGTTCTTTTCGCAGCCAGGCTCGTTGAAGACATCCTGGATTTTGGCTCTGAGCAAGGACATTGCGTCGGTCTCCAAAGTCCCTCGGGAAGACGACCGGCCAAACCCGACCGTCAAGCTTAGCGGGTGAGGTCATACGAATAGTCCGTCACGCCCGTCTCGCTTGTCTCGCGATCGAGCTTGTCGAAGATCTTGTCGAGGATCGTCGTCAGCACGCGCAACCCGCCTTGGTAACCCATCAGCGCAAACCGATGGTGATGGTGGCGATCGAAGATCGGAAACGTCAGCCTGATCAGCGGCGTGCCGGTGTCGCGCTCCAGATACTTGCCATAGGAGTTGCCGATCAGCAGGTCCACCGGCTCGGTGAAGAGCAGCGAGCGCATCGCCCAGAGGTCCTTGCCCGCCCAGACTTTAGCATCCTTGCCGAAGGGCGATGATGCAAGCAGTTCCTTCAACTCCGCTTCCCATGCCGACGTGCCGTTGGTGGCGAGGCAATGGGTCGGTTCGCCGCCCGTCTCCATGATGAAGCGGGCCATGGCGTAGACAAAGTCCGGATCGCCGTAAATGGCGTATTTCTTACCGTGCAGCCAGGATTGGCTGTCCGCCATGGCGTCGACAAGTCGGCCGCGCTCGAGGCGGATTGCCTCGGGGATTTGCTTGCCGGAAATCGCGGAGACCTCCACGAGGAAGTCGTCGGTTGCCTGGACTCCGAGCGGGTAATGGAACGAGGACGTCGCCTGCCCCACCCCCTCGCAATACTCCAGTGTTTTTCTGGTGTTGTAATGCTGCAGCGACAGCGTCGCCTCGGCGTTGAGTGCCTTCCTCACGTCTTCGATCTTCGTGCCGCCGTCATACATGCGGTATTCGCCGTCGGACGGCGTGTCGAACTGGTCAGAGGCGTCTTGGATGAAGGTGTAGGATACGCCTATCAGGTCGAGCAGGCGCTTGAGTTCCCGGTTGTTGCCAACACAGAATCCGTCGAAGCCCGGAATGACGTTGATGGTCCCCTCGGCTTCCGTTCGCTCCTCCCCTTTCCAGAAATGCTCCAAAATGCCCTTGACCGTAACGTCATAGCCGTCGACATGGCTGCCGACGAAGGCCGGCGTATGGGCGAAAGGCACGTCGAAGTCGCGCGGGACCGAGCCTTCGTCCTTGGCGTTTTCGATGAAGCTGTGCAGATCGTCGCCAATGACCTCCGCCATACAAGTGGTCGAGACGGCGATCATCTTCGGGTCGTAGAGTTGGTACGTGTTGGCGAGCCCATCGACTAGGTTCTTCAGGCCGCCGAACACTGCCGCGTCCTCGGTCATCGAGGAGGAAACCGCCGAAGCAGGCTCCTTGAAATGGCGCGACAGGTGCGAGCGGTAATAGGCGACGCAGCCCTGGCTGCCGTGGACGAAGGACATGGTTCGCTCGAAGCCTGCGGCCGCGAACACCGCGCCGAGCGGCTGGCAGGCCTTGGCGGGGTTCACGAGCAGGGCTTGGCGAGCAAGGTTCTTTTCGCGGTATTCCCACGTCTTGGTGAATTCGCCTTGGTCGGTAACGATCTGGTCCGGGTGAGGGCATTCGAAATTCAGCCTCTTCTCGGCGAGCATCTGCCTGTATTCCGGCTCGCGGAACAGGGGCGCGTGGTCGAGAACTTTTTCAGCCGACTGCGGCATGGGTGGTTACCTCTTTCCATCTGGCCCGCCATACGGCGGCACAGGGACGTCGAAACGTTTTCAGGTCTCCCGCGGACAAGCGGCCACAGGCGTTAGCGGCCTCCCGGCTTCCGGGAGGCCAGGGTTTCATTCGGCTGCGATCGCCGCCGACGGCTCGGCTTTTTTCTTCCAGGGGGCGTCGTAGAGGTTCCAGACCGGGTTGTTGATGGCCAGGTCCATATCGCGCGCGAAGATGGCGAACCCGTCGTAGCCATGATACGGGCCGGAATAATCCCAGGAATGCATTTGACGGAACGGTATGCCCATCTTCTGGACCGGGTACTTTTCTTTGATGCCGGAGCCCACGAGATCAGGACGGATCCCCTCGATGAACTTCTCCAGCTCGTAACCAGTCACGTCGTCATAGATCAGCGTGCCCTTTTTCACGTAGTGGCCGGTGCGCTGATAGTCGTCGTTATGGCCAAATTCATAGCCAGTGCCGACGATCACCATGCCCAGGTCCTCATATGCGGTGACGACGTGACGGGGGCGCAGCCCGCCGACATAGAGCATCACCGTCCTGCCTTCGAGGCGCGGCCGGTACTTGGCTATGACCGCCTCGACCAGCGGCCGGTATTTGGCGATGACCGCCTCGGCCTTCGCCTTGATTTCCGGCCCGAAGTGCTTGGCTATCTTGCGCAGAGAGGCTTCGGTCTGGGAGGGCCCGAAGAAATTATACTCCATCCAGGCGATGCCATACTTTTCCTCCATGTGCCGGCAGATGTAGTTCATCGACCTGTAGCAATGGATGAGATTGAGTTTCGCCTTTGGCGCTCGCTCTATTTCGGCCAGCGTAGCGTCGCCCGACCAGTTGCCGACCACGCGCAGACCCATCTCCTCGAGCAGGATGCGCGAAGCCCAGGCGTCGCCGCCGATATTATAGTCCCCGACCACATTGACATCGTACGGGCCGGCCTCGAACTCGAGGTCCTTCTTCTCGAACACCCAGTCGCGGATCGCGTCGTTGGCGATGTGGTGGCCGAGGGATTGCGAGACGCCGCGGAAGCCCTCGCAGCGCACCGGCACGATTGTCTTTCCGTGCTGCTTGGCCTTGTTGCGGGATACAGCTTCGGTGTCGTCGCCAATCAGGCCAATCGGGCATTCGGATTGCACAGTCATGCCCTTGTTCAGCGGAAACAGTTCCTCGATCTCGTCGATGATCCGTTCGAGCTTCTTGTCGCCGCCGAAAACAATGTCCTTCTCCTGGAAATCGGAGGTGAACTGCATGGTGACGAACGTGTCGATGCCGGTCGTGCCGAGGTAGTAGTTGCGGCGTTGAGACCAGGAATATTGCCCGCAGCCGACCGGCCCGTGCGAGATATGGACCATATCCTTGACTGGACCCCACACCACTCCTTTCGAGCCGGCATAGGCGCAGCCGCGAATCGTCATCACGCCGGGGATGGACTTGATGTTCGATTTGACATCGCATTCAGAAAGGACCTCGCTTTCCTCGCCAGCCTCGTCGCCGCTTTTTGCGACGCTGAGGTGCTTTTTGCGGCGCTTCGCCGACTTGTCAGGATATTGCGACAGCACTTCCTCGATAAGCTTCGCATGGAGGGCACCGTCATTCTCGTATTCCAGGCTCATGGGACCCCTTTCAAGGTTCAGGGACGCCTCACCGACGAGGCGCCGTTCTTTGAAAGGCGCACCAGGTCAGGCGGCGCCTTATGTCGCAGCGGTCGCTACTGTGCGGCCGCCTTAGCCGCTTCCTTGACCTGAAGCTCGGCAAGCATCTGCTCGTCGGTCTTCATGATGCCGAAGTCGAGCAGCATGTCCTCGAGCTCCTCCATGGTGATCGGGGTCGGGATGGTGCCCTGGCCCGAATTCCCATGGATCTTCTCGGCCAGCGCCCTGTATTCCCCGGCCTGCTTGGAGTCCGGCGCATACTGGATCACAGACATCTTCCTGAGCTCGGCGTGCTGGACGATGTTGTCGCGCGGCACGAAGTGGATAAGTTTGGAATTGAGCCTGGAAGCAAGCGCCTCGGCGAGGTCGAGTTCGCGGTCGGTTTGGCGCTCGTTGCAGATCAGGCCGCCGAGCCGCACGCCGCCCGAATGGGCGTATTTCAGGATACCCTTGGCGATGTTGTTGGCGGCATAGAGCGCCATCATCTCGCCGGACATGACGATATAGATTTCCTGGGCCTTGTTCTCGCGGATCGGCATCGCGAAACCGCCACACACCACATCCCCGAGCACGTCGTAGGAGACATAGTCGACGTCGTCGTAGGCGCCGTTCTCCTCGAGGAAGTTGATTGAGGTGATCACGCCGCGGCCGGCGCAGCCGACACCCGGCTCGGGCCCGCCCGACTCCACGCATTTGATGCCTTTGTACCCGACCTTGAGCACGTCCGCGAGTTCCAGGTCTTCCACCGAACCTTCCTCTGCCGCGAGGTGCAGCACCGTATCCTGCGCCTTCGCGTTCAGGATCAGGCGGGTGGAGTCGGCTTTGGGGTCGCAGCCGACGATGAGGATTCTCTGCCCGAGGTCGACAAGGGCGGCGAGCGTATTTTGGGAGGTGGTGGACTTGCCGATGCCGCCCTTGCCGTAAAAGGCGATCTGACGCAAACCTGACATGTAGCTTTCCTTCCTTCGTTCCATTCATCGCGGCTGCCGCGACATGAATGCCGGTCGGGCAGCTGTAGCCGCCTCGCACCTAAGGATCTCAAGACTCGTGCCAATTTGGCTGATCGAACCGAAGAATAATTTGATGGTTGCTTTTCAGGGGTTTAGCCTGAGGGCCAAAGAAAGGATCGTCGCAACAGACCGTGTAGCGGACCCGACAATGGCGACACAAAGCGTCGGATCGCGATCCTCAGTGCGAGCTGACGTGCTTGCTCACGCGTGTCATCGTGGACACTCCGCGGAATCTTGCGCCACGCTGGCATGCCTTCGATCCAGCCATCCATAGGGCCGCGGATCGAAAGTTCCGCTATATCAGCAACCCGAGGGGACTCGGCTCACTTATCGGCGCAGGAGTTCAGTATCGGCGTCATCGCCTTCACATGTTCGTCCATCCGCTTGAGCACTTTCGCTGCGACAACGTCGCGCTCAGGCAGATGCCACCAGTACTCGTTGACGAGTTTGACCGTCTCGACCACTGCCTTTAGGACTGCCGGCTCCGGAAGCCTTGCGCGGTTCGCAAATGCTTTCCATCGCGGTGCTGCTAGCGCCTTGAACGAGCGCTCTCCTCCAAGCGACAGCGCCATGGCGTCGGCGGGAATATATGGCACAGTGGACAGGACGTCGTAGATTGGTGCAAGCGCCGGCTTGTCGCCGTTTCCGGGATACATCAAAGACCAATTCTTCAGGTGCATGTCGCCATTGCCGGTGATGACGCTCAGTGCCAGGCGGCGGACGAAATCGAGAGCCGCCGTAGGCGAGACGGCCACGCCAAGAGCCAAGGCTATGTCGTGATAAGCGGCCCCCTCATATTTGCGCGAGGGGTAGACACCGAAGACCTGAGCGAAATCCTCGATGTGTATCCTCTCGCCACCGGCGCCGCGGTCGAAGCGTTTGACGAGAAGGACCTTGCCCTCCGACAGCGTATTGAATTCTTCGGGAACGCCCTCAAAATCGGACTTCTCGACCAGTTCGCATTCAGGAACCTCCATGCCGATTGCTGCTGCCAGCGCCAGGTTGGCGAATTCGTTCTCGGAAACGCCCGGAAACGCCGTCGAAGGGAACTTGGCAATGTACCGGCCCTGCTCGTCGTCCATCGGCAAGGTAAGGCCGCCGCCTTTTCCAATGTTCTTCATGACCGACAGCTTCATCTGCACGCCGGCAAGCGAGAACCGTGCCTTGGGGTGATCCTTTGAGCCATCCTTCGAAACCGTTATCGCGCCGTCACTGGGCAACGCCCGTACGGCTCCCGGCAGATCGGCGCCCAGTGCCGCTAAAAGATCGAAATCATTGCCTGGCCGCACATTGCCTTCGTGATGCCTTTCCATCGCCTCCCGCAATTTCTCCTCCGGCAGGAGGTTCGCGAAGAAAGCGGGCAAGGCGCTTGCCAGAGGCTTTGGATCTTTCCGCAATCCTCCCGTCGCTGCCCGGAACGACAGGCTGAGAACCGGAAAGCCGCCCGTCGCGCGGTAGGCGTCATCGAAGTTGAACGCATTGAAATCGCCCGGCGTCCTGACGATTGTGCCGATCTTCACTGCATTCAAGAGCACGTCCAGTGACGGGATCGTCTTAGGTGCGCGAAAGACTGGAGCCATGATCGTCATCGTCAGGTTGAGAAACAAAGGCGGGTCGATCGTCATCATCATGCGGACGCAATAGAGCCTGGACAGCCGGCACCATAGCTTGCGGAACCAGCATCATTTCCAGACCGAGCGCGCGAGCGATATTCATGAGCGTCGTCGCACGCGCGGCTGCGGCTCCCTTTTCGATGTCGCGATATCGGGGACGGGATATACCCGCCAAATCGGCGACCTGCTCCTGCGTCATCGCAGCGGCCAACCTCGCCTGCCTGAAAAACCCACCGATTTCCCGTAGAATTTCCGATTGAGAGTCCATAACGCAACCTATACGATCTATTCCAATGCGCGATGGTACGCAAAGGTATCTCATCCAGCGAGTAGTTTCAATGCTTTATGATCTGTCTACGTATCATATGTGAAGAAAATGGTATGGAAAGAGATCAATCTTCCTCTCTCTTTAGCGCCGCGCGGCAACGTCGTTCCTCCGAGAACTGAACCGCACCGGGTTTTCCGGAGGCCGTTTCGTTGAGTCACGCGGCCATGGCTGGGTCATACAGAATGGCGTAGTAGCGTTCCTCAGCTTCGGCCGGCGGAATGTTGCCGATGGCCTCCAGCAGCCGGCGATTGATGAACCAATCGACCCAATCGAGCTACCGAACTCGACGGCTTCGAAGTCGCGCCATGGTCCGCGTCGATGGATCACCTCGGCCTTGTAAAGGCCGTTGATCGTTTCGGCGAGAGCATTGTCGTAGCTGTCGCCGACGCTGCCTACCGAAGGCTCAACGCCGGCCTCCGCCAGGCGCTCGGTGTATCTGATAGAGTCGTATTGGGCGGCCTCTATCGCTGTGATGGATCAGCCTGCCCCCCTGCACGGGCCGCCGATCATGGAGAGCCTGTTTCAGAGCGTCCAGAACGAAGCTGGCATGCGCCGTCCGGCTCACCCGCCAGCCGACGATCCTTCGCGCATAGGTGTCGATGACAAAGGCGACATAGACGGAGCCCGTCCAGGTCGCGACGCAGGTCAAGTCGGAGACCCACAGCATGTTCGGCGCCGGGGCATGGAATTGGCGATTAGCGTGATCGAGAGGGCAAGGTGCGGCCTTGTCGCTCACCGTGGTGCGGATCGGCTTGCCGCGGATGATGCCCTCAAGACCCATGGCCCTCATCAGTGGGGCAACCGTGCAGCGGGCGACGTCGAGCCCTCACGCTGTAACTCCCGCCAGACCTTGCGAACGCCGTAGACGCGGAAGTTGGCCTCGAACACGCGTCGGACCTCATCCTTCAAGGCCATGGCCTCATCCCGCTTCGCCCGAGCCGACAGCCTGGAAGGATCGATGCGCTTGGCGACATGGTCGTGGTAGCTCGACGGGGCGATCGGCAGCACCTTCCAGATCGGCTCGACCCGATGCGGTTGCCACGTCCGAAGGCACGCCGGCGAGCACGGTTCATACAGCTGCTGTGGCCACCGTCCACCGGCTTTTCTTCGTAATAGGCCTAGTGCATGCGTCGCTGCAGACGGCCAACTGAAAGAACATTCAGCCAACGGCTATTTGACCTCGGCGCCGATGCACTCGACGGTGGTCCTATGAAAGAGACGGGCTGCTTCAGATGCCGCACAGCCTTCATTTAGCAGAGTCGAGTGATTTCGGAGCGCTGATTGGGTTTGTTTCGGACGGCGTCCACCCTTTCGCCCGCGTTCGCGGGCTGCCTGTAACCGGGGCACCGTGGGCATTTTTAGAATAATACCCGCTAAGGTAATTCGAAGTTGTTTGGATTGACCGGTTAGCTCGGATCGGCCTGGAGCGTTCCCGGGTCGCTCAATCTCGTTCCAGAGATAGTCTTTGGTGAATGCGATATGAGCCAAGGAGCGGTGCGACCTGGGAGAGCAATTCGACGGAATATCGATGCCCTGGCCGCGGACATAACCGACAGGGGCTGAGATGACGGTAAGCGCGTAAGCTAGGCCCCGTGTCAGCATCACCAGAGCTGACAACCCTTGGACGGCTCGCAGCGTCGGGGACGACTATGGGGTGGCGACAAGGCGCAGCTTGAGGTGCCCAGACCGGCGCTTGAGAAGGCTCTAACTCAGGCTGGCTAGACCTCCGACCCGACAAGCTAACACAAAGACGCAACGCACCGTTCGAGTTTATTGCTGGCAACAAGCCGGCTCCCCAATTAGAGGATTTCCCGGCTTAATTTCCAGCGTCGACTTGACTGCAAAAGACTTTCGCTGGAAGTGTCGACCTAGATTCGGGGGGCTCCATAAAATGGCAAGCAAGGCAAAATCGCGGAAGCGCGTTGGAACTCTAGAAGACCGGTTTATGGACGCCGTTAGAGAATTGTCGGGGGGCGGAAAAGTGAGCGTTAAGAACGCAGCCCTTTTCAATAAACTGGGTTGGATAGAAGAACGTTACACGACAACTAAGGACCGCCTGAGGAAGAATGGACTGATAAGAGGAGGTCCCGGTGGGACTATGTCCCTCCCCCAAAATGCGGCTAGCCCCAGTCCCAAGCCTCTCAAGGCGTTTATCTCCTACTCGCATGCAGATGCGGCTATCAAGGTTGACCTTCTAAAGCACCTTACGCCGCTGAGCCGACTTGGTCTTGTCGAGGCTTGGCACGATGGCGAAATCGAGACTGGCGACAAATGGGCGGACGCCATCAAGGGCAATCTAGAGAGCGCCGACATTATCATCCTCCTGATAAGCGTTGACTTTATCAACTCGCGTTATTGCAACCAGATTGAGCTAACTCACGCGATGGAAAGAGAGGCCAACAACACGACGGTTGTTATTCCAGTGATCGCGAGAAATTGCCTGTGGCAGGAAGAGCTCTTCGGCTCTTTTCAGGCGACCCTCAAGGGTACATCGATCGCAAGTTTCAAGGATCGCGACGAAGCTCTGACTTTGGTCGCGGCAGATATCAAGGAAAAAGCCCTTTCCATGCTTGCCAAAAAGAACGGGGTTGCTCCTTCCTAGATGTGCAATCTGCACAAGATCACCACGTCGCAAGAAGCCATACGCCAGTGCACCAGGGCTCTGCGCGACCATCTCAGGCAACCTGAACCGTCCATCGACATCTACCCCAACCAGCCCCCAACCAGCCCGGTCCGGTGGTCCGCAATGCGGCAGACGGGCAACGTGAAGTCGCCAACCTGCTTTGGGGAATGCCGACACCGCTCGAACGGGTCAAGGGCAAGGCCGACTACGGCACGACCAATATCCGCAACCCACAATACGGCCATTGGCAGCAGTATGTTGGGGTTGAGCATCGCTGTGTGGTGCCTGTGACGAGTTTCTCGGAGCCCAGCCCAACACCCGGCATAAGGACCCTGAGACAGGTATTCAGCGGATTGGTTCGCGCTCAATGAGGACCGGCCGCTTTTCTTCTTCGCTGGCCTCTGGACGCCATGGCATGGGGTGCGCAAGGTAAAGGACGGCGCCGGCGATTTCGAGCTTTACGGCTTGATGACGACCGCGCCCAACGCCCTGATCAAGCCGATCCATGCGCCTCTAATGGGCGTTGGGCACCTTGCCGGGAAGTGCTGTGGATAGCCGGAGGCACCTCACGACCGACGGCGCATGACTCGGGGGCAATGTGGATCGGTGCCTAATTTGCATAACACCAAGCAAACAAGGGATTGAGGCTGGCTTACCTTCTCCGTTGCTTGCAGGAATACTCCTTCATTGCAATGGATTTGCACCATCTGCTCCTGCCGGTCTCCCGCCGCACCTGGTGTTCCGGCCCTTTCAGGGGCTCGGCTCGATCGGCGTGACCACCCTGATCAAGCATCGACATAGCCGTCGAATACCGCTTTACTCTCGGCTGTCCGTTCGGGGCATGGCGGGGTGCCTCCCCGATCACGAAGCAGCACCCGAACAAGCCCGTGACCAGCGCGTCCCCGCTTCCGAGACTTTCTCACTCAGTAAGGCTATGCGCCCGCCGCCACCTGCGGGCTACGCCGGCATCAACCGGCGGGCAGATGGGCCGAGGGCAATAAGCGGGCCTGGCGCAACGCCGCCAGATCAGCCGAGCCGGTGCAGAAGCAGGCGACGGCCAACTGGCGGATGACGATCTCGAAATGCGCGACAACGGCCTCGGTGGATACCGTAGCCGCGCGCAGCACGCCGGCTGCCTGCCCGGCGATGTCCGCGCCGAGGCGGATAGCCTTGGCCACGTCGACGCCGTCGCTGACCCCGCCCGACGCGATCAGCTTCACCGCTGGCAGCGCCCGACGTACCGCCTGCACGCTGGCCGGGGTCGGGATCCCCCAATCGGCGAACGCCATCGCAACTGTACGGTCGGCGGCATCGGGGGCCCGCTCGCCCTCCACTGCGGCCCAACTGGTGCCGCCGGCGCCGGCGACATCGATCACCGCCACGCCCGCCTGAACGAGCGCACAAGCCACCGAGGCAGAGAGGCCCGACCCCACTTCCTTGGCCACGATCGGCACGCCGACGCTGCGTGCGGCGCGAGCGATCTGGGCCAGGACGCCGCGCCAGTCGCGGTCGCCCTCCGGCTGTACCGCTTCCTGCAGCGAATTGAGATGGACAATGAGTCCATCGGCCTCTAGTGCATCCACCGCCCGGCGCGCGAGGTCCAGGCCGTCGGCCTCGCGCAGTTGCGCGGCGCCGATATTGGCCAGCAAGGGAACGTCTGGGGCCAGGCGGCGCAACGCGCGCGTCAGCCCCTGGGAGTTGCGGGATTGCAGGCTCACGCGCTGCGAACCGACGCACATGGCGATCCCCAAGGCTTGCGCTGCCTCGCTCAGATGCCGGTTGATGGCCTCGGCGCGTGGCATGCCCCCAGTCATGGAGCTGATCAGCAGAGGCGCGCGCATGGTCTTGCCCAGCAGCGAGGCGCTGAGGTCGATCTGCGTCAGGTCCAACTCGGGCAATGCGCAGTGTTCGAAACGGATGAACTCCCAGCCGGCGGTCTTGGCCCGTGCCGTTCGCCGATTCAGCACTATGTCCAGATGGTCGTCCTTGCGCCGGCTCAACTTGGTGTCGCTGATGCTCGCTCCATCCGCGTCATCGGGCGACGGCGTTGCGTCGGGTCGGACCGACGGCAGCGCGCGCACGCCGCCGTTTTCCGCTCGTTCAGGCCGGCGCACGCTGGGCTGCCCCCGCAAGGTCGCTGCGGTAGCGACTGTTTGAGGTCTGGTAGTACTGCACGCGGATGGCCGCCATGGCTTCGATCAGCGGTCCCCACGGCCGGGGAAAGCGTTCTTGCGCCATCACCCGGTGCAGCATGCGTGTGTGGCCGGCCAGCTCGTCCTTGAGGAACTCCACGACAGGCATGGCCGGATAGCGCTGCAGCAGCAGGATCGCCGCGTTGTTGGCCTCGCCGGCCGACCTATCCTTTTCTTGTCCATGCAGATCGTTCTGCAAGCGCCCTATCGCGGAGATGAGCCGCAGGACCTGGCGAAACGCCGGATGCGCGCGCAAGGTCGCCATCTCCAGCCCCCACAGCAACGACAGGCAACAGAACACGTTCGTGTAGGCGATCGAATCCACGCCGTTCTGCAAGTACTCGGCGTAGGACCAGCGCTCTGCCCCTGCCGCCTGCGCGTGTCCGGCGCGCAGCGCCGCGCAGTAGCACCGGGTATCCTCGAGAAGCTGTGCATAGTCGCGACGATCGTAGGCGAGCCCGGCGAGCGAAGCGCGCAGCACAGCACAGCCCTCGAATCCTGGTAGCGCGCACGGCACGCCCTGCCCCAGCGCCTGCTCCACCGCGGCGAGCTGCTCCTGCGCGATCAGGTCAAGGTCGTTGCAATCGTCCAGCCAGAACAGCAGCGCCAGTTCGCGATAGAAGGCCACGATCAGCGTTTCGTCCAGCGGATCGCGGCCGGTGCGGGCGCTGGTGTCGCGCAGGCTCGGATGGATGCGCTGTAGGATATACTGGCCGCCCCTGACTGCTTCCAGGCCATGCTCGTCGGCGAACCCGGTCAGGGAACGCCCCCATTCCAGCACCTGCTGCAGCGCGCGATCGGTCGGGATCATGGCCCGGCTCCTGTTCCCTCGGCCAAAACATGCCGCCCCCAACGAAGCGCCAGCCACAACCCGGCGAGTTCGGCCACGCGCACCACCCGGGTGGGGCAATACAGTTCCTTGCCGATCCACAGCGGTGTCTGGGGCAGTGCGTGGGCTGCGTGGCGGGCGAGCATCCACTTCAGCGCACGCCCCACCGCCTGCGCGATGCGCCGGCGCCCTGCCGGCTCTTCGCTCCCGTCCAATACGTGCAACGCGAACAGCGCATAGGCGGTTTCCTCGAATGTAGACGCGCGACCGGCGCCCCAGCCGCCGTCGTCGCGCTGCGCCCGCAGCAGCCCCGCCAGCGCGCGCTCGTCGCGCCAATGGGGGTTGCCTTGCGCGAGCGCAGCGACCGCATGCGCGGTGGGATAGAGCCACGAAACGTGCCATTTTTCGTTGTCCCATAGACCGTGCGGGTTGCGATTGGCCTCGACGTAGGCGCTGGTGCCGGCGGCGGGTTTTCCCAGCATTCGCAACGCATGCAGGGCATGGATGTTGGTCGACACCGAGGCATTGCGCTCACCGGGAAAGGTGACGAAGAGCTCGCCGGTTTCGAACTGGCGCAACGCGTCAGCCGCCGGGTCGCGGCCTGCAAGGCGAAGGACGCACAACGCAACGGCGGTGTCGTCCGCATCGGCCGCGAAGTGCAAGGCAGGGCCCAGACCGCGCACCCCGAGGCGGGCGTCGAGCTGCGCGATGATCACTTGCACCGCCTCGGCGAGCGCGGGATGCGCGAACAGACCGGCCAGATGCAGGGTGTACAGCGACCAGCATTGCTCGAACACATTGATCGGCCAGACGTTGGGAAGGACACATTCGATGCCGGTGCGCGTCGCCCGCGATGCCGCCTGCAGATACCCGCCCGTGCGCCCGACGTGCGGCGTTCTTCCCTGTGTCACGGCGTGCGCACGCCACGCGGCGGTGGCCGCCGGACTGATGCCGATGCTGCCGTCGTCGTCCGGGCATGCGGTGGCCGGCGACGTCCCCCAGGCTTCCCAGGAGTGCAGCAACGGATGGCCGCTCGGCAACGTCGCCACAGCCCCCAGCTTGACCAGGCGTGCTTGCCGCAACGGCAACAGCGCCGGGTGGCGCGGAAACGACAAGCCGCCCAGCAAGGATGCGGCCTCGTCGCACAACTGCGGCAGGATCAGCTCCGCGCCGATGGGCGCGTCTTCCGGCACCGCATGCGCATAGGGATCGGGCTGGCGCTCGATGAACCGGGTTGCAGCCTGGACTGCGTCGGCAGCCCCGGGAAGAGGATCGGCACGCTGCAACGCCAGCAGCGCCGCCCAGGTAGGCGCATGGCGAAACAGCGGGAAGTCCGCACTTCCCCATCCGCCATCGGCTCGTTGCTGCGCAATGAGCCACGCGTACGCGTCGTGCCGACCGGTGACGTTGCCGTCGAACTGCAGAGCTCGCGCCGTGTCGTATACGGACGGACCGACGCTGCCGCCGTCGCTCATCTCGCTCAGCAGGTGGCGCAATTCGGAAAGGATCTGTTCGGACAGCGCGTTCACGCGGGATGTTCCTTCTGCAGAGGAATGAGAACAGAAACGGGCAGACTCCGCGCACGTCGCCGCCGACACGGACACAGTGCAGCATGCAGCGCCCGCCGGCCGTCGCAGCAGCACAGCGGCAAGTCCTTACGGATGGGCGCGCTCATGAGTATGGCGCGGACAGATAGACGTTGGCCCGCTGCAGCATCTGCGCCAACCCTTCCGCACGCGGCCCCAGAGGGGAGATGGCCTCCCCGGCCTCGTGCAACAAGTACAGCGCGAACTGGCGCGCTGCCTGCAGCCCCATGATCGACGCGCAGGTCGGCTTCTGCGCGGCCGCGTCCTTGCCGGGGGTCTTGCCAAGAGTGGCGGTGTCCGCTGTCGCGTCGAGAATGTCGTCGGCCACCTGCAACGCCAGGCCATAACAGGCGGTGTAGCGATCGAGCGCACAGTACAGTGCAGCGTGCGCGGCATCCTCCGCGATGGAGTATAGCGCGCCCATGCGAACCGACGCGCGCACTAGCGCTCCGGTTTTCATCCGGTGCATCGCCATGATGCTGTCCAGCCCGGCGTGCTTTCCGACCAGCGACAGATCCATGGCCTGCCCGCCTGCGGCACCCTCGGCGGACACCGCCTGCGCCAGTTCACGCACGAGCGCAATACGATTGTCGCCCGGCGCATCCAGGCTCGCCAGCGTCAGGAAGGCGTGGGCCTGCAGCGCATCGCCGACCAGGATCGCAGTGGCTTCGCCGAACTTTACGTGCACGGTCGGAAGGCCGCGGCGAAGCACGTCGTCGTCCATCGCCGGCAGGTCGTCGTGGACCAGGGTACAGGCGTGCATCATCTCGATGGCGGCGCCGACGTCGTCGAGCATGTGCGCCGGCGTGCCCGCCAGTGCGCCGGCAGCCAGACAGAGCAAGGCTCTGGTGCGCTTCCCGCCACGCAAGGTGGCGTAGCGCATGGCTGCCATCAGCTCTGTCTTACCGTCGTCTTCGGCGCAGAGCAGACGCGCCAGCGCCTGTTCGACCCGCTTTGCGCCGTCCTGCATCCAGATCTCCGGGAGCAGCCCGCCAGATGCGCCGCGCGCCAGCGCGCCCAACCCGCCGAATGCGGAAACGCCGATTCGGTCGCGTGGAGTAGAACCGGTCTGCATGTTGTTCATGTCCTTGTAGCTGAGACGGCCACGGCGAGCGCAAGTCGTCACACGAGTGCGTGCGCCGAGTGCAGCAATGTCGCGCCCCGCCGGCGCCGCTGCCTTGGCACACAGGGCGTGCGACGCCAGCTCATGAGAAGCCTATGCGGATTGCCATGGACGGATGTGCGGTCGGGTAATAGCGCCGGCCTTTTTCGACGTCGCTCAGCAACTGCGGCCGCACCCCGGCCTTGTGCATGGTCAGCGCCAAGGCGATGCAGAACTGCACCATTTCCAGCCATACCAGGTGGTAGCCGATGCAGACGTGTGGGCCGGTACCGAACTGCAGCATGTCCACGGGCCGCATCGGTTCTGTGCGTAGCAGCCACCGCGCCAGGCGGAACTGATCAGGCGCCTCGTGCAGCAGCGCCGAGGTCGAGAAATGCAGCAGCGGGATGCATAGGTGGGTGCCCGCGGGAATGCGCCGTTGGCCGAGTTGCAATTCCTGCAGCGCGCGACGCGGCAGGAGCGTGGTCGCCGGATGCAGGCGCAGTGTCTCGCGGAACAGCGCCTCGGCGACCGGACACTGCGCCAGGTCCGCGTGCCGGGTCGGCACCGCGCCCACGCGTTGCGCCTCCTCGACCAGGGCGTCCCACAGCACAGGCTGCCGCGCCAGCTCGATCACGATCCAGGCCATCGTCGAGGCAGTGGTGTCGTGACCGGCAAGCAGCAGCAAGCGAATATTCGCGACCAGGACGTCATCGGAGAGCGGACCGTCGCTGCTGTCAAAAGCGCTCACCATGTCGTTAATGAACCCGGTGCGCGCGGCATGCGCGCGCGCATCGCGGACGAACCGGCGCAACTGCGCGTCGATCCAGTCGCGGGCGGAGCGGCCGCGCCGTAAAGGCAATCCGGGCAGGTCGACCGGTGGCGCGATGATCAACTGCAGCAATTGCCGGTACTTGCGATGCCATCCCGGCAGGTCCTGCGCGGGGATTCCCATGAGGCTGAAGATGAGCTTCAGCATCAGGTCGCCGGTTTCGCGCAGGATGGTTACCTCGCCGCGGGCGCGCCACGCCTGCACCCGCGCCTGGATGACGGGCGCGAACAGGTCGCCGATCCCGGCCTGGGTCAGTCCCTTGGGCAAGAACGCTGCCTTGATGGCATCGCGCGCCTGCCGGTGCGCGCCGCCGTCCAGGGCAACCAACGTTCCGCCAAGCAATTCGGGCGCGATCTCTTCGATCAGCGCCGAGGACACGTCCTTGTGCTTGAGCAGTGAGAAAGCGTCCGGATCCACACAGGTCATCAGATGTCCGGCAGGGCCGAAATCCAGCCAGAAGTGGCTGCCCAGGGTCCGTTCTGCTCGCTGCAGCAGGCGCGGCAGGTCGCAGACAATGGCGGGAAGATGCCCGACCAGGGGGAAAGCGCCAGGCATGACCGGGATGTCGCACCGCAGCCGGTGCCGACGGTTGAGCGGGTTGAGCAGCATGTCCATCAGCAGCGCGCCGCCGTCGCCGATTCGGTGTCGCCGGCAGGGCGCGCGGCGCAGCTGTTGCCACCGTCCGCGTATGTCGGCACATGCGCCAGCATGCCGCCATCGATGCACACGACCTGGCCGGTGATGAACGCAGCATCGGCGGAGAGCAGGAACGCCACGAGCGCGGCCACGTCCTCGGGGCGGCCGACGCGCTGCAGGAGCTGGTGCCGGCGCAGATGCCGTTGCATGCACTCGTCCAGCTTGGCGAGGAGACGCTCGGTCATGATAAGACCCGGCGCAACCGCGTTGCAGCGAATCTGCGCATGACCGTACTGGGTGGCGAGCGAAGCCGAGAGCATGTTCATCGCCGCCTTCGACGCGCCATAGGACGTCTGCGCCGTGTCACCGCTGAGCCCTTGGCACGACGACATGTTGACGATCGCGCCACCGCCGCGGGCGATCATCCGCGGGATGGCCTGCCGGCAGCAGAGCAGCGTGCCGCGCAGATTGGTCGCCATGGTCTGGTCCCACACTGCCAGGTCCAGGTCGAGGATCGCGCAGTCGCGCGGGGTCAGATGCATGGCGCTCGCATTGTTAACCAGCAGGTCGACCCCCCCGAAGTGCCGCTCCGCCGTCTCCAACAGCGCTGCCACCGCCTGCTCATCGGCGATATCCATGGCTATGGGCAGCGCGTGGCCTGCTTCGGCCGCGATCTGCGCGGTGCAGGCGATGGCCGCCGAGCCATCAATGTCGGCCACCACCACTCTGCCGCCCCCGCGCGCGATGGCGAGAGCGCATGCCTTGCCGATGCCGGCGCCGGCGCCGGTCACCACGGCCACCTTGCCTTCAAACCGTCCCATCGTGCCTCCTGAATTGCATTGTTCTTTCGCGGCATGCCGCTCGGCCTGCGCCGGAGAAGGCGCAGGGTCGGCGCTGGCGCGCTCGTCATGGCCGGCGTCGCTTTCGATCACCCGAATGGCGGCGACCGGGCACTGGTTGGCCGCAAGCCGCACGGGGGCGTGCAGCGCCTGCGGGACCGTCGCCACGCACACTTCGGCCACGCCGTCCGGTTCGCGCTGGCGAAAGGTGCCCGGCAGCGTCAGCACGCACTGCCCGGTAGTTCCGCACAGATCCTGATCGACCACGACGCGCATCTCAGCCCTCCTGCCCATGCAGCCGCACCGGCAGCGCGCGGAACGTCCTAAGGAACGCGGAGGGCTCCCGGGTCGGCTGCTCGGCCAATGCCAGCGTGGGGAAGCGCGCCTGGATCCGCGGCAGGCTTTCGGCCAACTGCACCCGGGCCAGTTGCGCACCAAGGCAGAAGTGGATGCCGTGGCCGAAGGTCAGCATGATCTTCCCGTCGATCGACATGCCAGGACTGGTGCCGCAGAACCGCACGGGATCGAAGCGATCGGGATCGGCGAAGGCGTCCGGGTCGCGATTGCCGGCCGCGATCAGCACGCGCACGTCCGCGTTCTTCGGGATCACCACGCCGCCCATTTCGATGTCGCGCTGGGCGATACGCGGAATGGAGCTGAACATGGCGGGCGCGTCGTAGCGCAGGGCTTCTTCGACGAATGCCTTCACCCCCACGGCATCTCCCTTCAGCCAGTGCCGCTGTTCGGGATACGCCAGCATCGCCAGGACAGCATGGCCGATGGCCGCAGCAGTGGTGGCGAAGCCGCCCAGCAGCATGCCCCAGAGCATGCTGATCAATTCCGCATCCGACAGCGTCTCGGCATCGTCGTCGTGTGCGCCGACCAGCATTGACACGATGTCGTGGCGGGAATCGGTGCGCTTGCGCTGTATGAGGTCGCCGAAGTAGGCCTGCACCCTGGCGCTGGCCTCGTCCCCCGCGGCGAGCTGCGGATCGCTGGCGTGCGGGCTCAGGCCTTCCAGAATGGCGCTGATGCCGGTGACGAGCGCGAGAATGTCGTCCGGGGGCATGCCGAACAGTTCTCCGAAAACCAGCATGGGCAAGGCCAGCGCGAATTCCTGATGCAGGTCCACTGCCTCCCCGCGCTCCAGCGCGGGCGCCATGCCGTCCAGGCGCGCCGCGACAATGCGAGCGATGGTCGGCCTCAGCTTGTCGATCTGGCCGATGGTGAAATCGCGCGAGATCAGCCGGCGCAGACGCGTATGCGTTGGAGGTTCCTTCATCGCCAAAGTGGACGCCAGCAGACTTAGCGACAGGCTGGTCGCCGCACGCGGGAAATAGCGCGCCAGTTCGCCTGGTGCCGGCCCCCGAAAAGCATCGCCAGTGGCTTTAAGCGCCCAGTAGATGTCGGCGTGGCGGCTCAACAGAAAGAGGCCCGACGCCGCGCGATGTACCGGATCGTGCTCGCGCAACCACCGCATGAATGGGTACGGGTCCTGAATGCACGCTGGCGACGCGAGTTCGGCGAAGGCGTCCCGGCATGCTGCCGTGGTTTCTTGCACGTCCATCTTGGTCACCTGTTGGTTGGCTGATCTGATCGGCGCGCGGCAGTCGCGCGGGCAATTCGAGGACATCGCGATTCCTCGTGGCGTCCGCGCATCACCAGAGCACCGGGAACTCCTCGAACCCGCCAGTGATGATCTCCTTGCGCAACTCCAGTTCTTCGGGCGCCACCGCCAGGCGCAGCGCGGGAAAGCGCTTGAAGATCGAACCGAACACCGCTTTGAGTTCCAGCCTGGCCAGCGCCAAGCCGATGCAGCTGTGCGGCCCGTAGGAGAACGCCAGGTGCGGGTTTTCGTCACGTCCGATGTCGAAGATTTCCGGGTCGTCGAAATGGCGCGGATCGAACGACGTCGCCGGCAGGCCGACCAGCACCTTGCTCTCTGCGGGAACATGCACGCCCGCGATGGTCACGTCGGTCCTCGGATAGCGCATGATGCCGTCCCAGCCGGCGCCCGGCGGGTACATGCGCAGGATTTCCTCCACGGCCTTGTCCACCAGGGATGGATCGCCCACCAGGCGTTCCCGCTGTTGCGGATGGCGGAACATGGCCAGCAGGCCAAATTCGATCTGTGCCACGGTGCTCTCGTGCCCCGCCACCAGCATGCCTGCCGCCAGGCCGATCGCCTCTTCCTCGGTCGCCTTGCCCTGGTCGACCGCCGCGAGCAGATCCGTCAGCACGTTGTCGCCCGGATCCTGGCGCTTGTCCCTCATCTTGCCGCGAATGTAGGCGCGGAGTTCTTCCCAGGCCAAGCGCGACGCGCTTCGCGGGCCGCTTTCATGCTGGTGGGTCATCACCTCGTCGGACAGCCCTGCAAAAAAGGCGTGATCCTCGTAGAGCACGCCCATCAGCGCGCCAATGACCATCGCAGGGAGCGGAAAGGAGAGGTGGCGCCGCAGATCGGCGGGCTGGGGCTGGGCCGCCAGCGTCTCGAACAACTGCGCGGTGATCGCCTCCACTTGCTGCGCGAGCTGCTTCACCCTGCCGTTGCTGAAGGCCGGCGCCACGATCGTGCGTAGCCGCGTATGCTCGCCCCCCTCGTGCGAGACCAGCCATCCTGGCGAACCGAGAATCACCGAATCCGGGGTGAATGCCGCCGGCGGCATTCCCGCGGGCCGGAACGCCGCGTCGGTCAACACCGCCTTGGCCTCGTCATAGCCTGTGACCCACCAGCCTTCGTGCCCGGACGGGAAGCGCACGTGGTGGATCGGACCATTGGTGCGTAGCGCCAACATCTCGGGCGATGGCTCAATGTGATCGACGCGCCACATCGGCAGCGTCGGCAAGGGTTGTTCGGACATGGTGGCACTTCACTTAATAGCGAGGGCGGAAGGTGACCGGCGGGCGCTGCGGCAGCGAAGACCTAAGACGGCATATAGATGACGTCCTCCGAAGGCAGACCGATAATCAAGAACGGCTAACGCGTAACTGTCTAGGCACATCGCGCGGCGAGATGCGGAACGTTATCTTGCACCTTCGAGGTCAGGATAAAGTCGGCGCGGTGGGCGTTTGAGCCGCCGCCGGCCAAGCTTTCCTGCGCAAGGTTCGACAAGGGCGGCGAGCTGTTGGGTAGGGCGGTTTCGCCGAGGGGCCTCTGCCCATAGACGCTAAGCAACGCGGATTTGACATTTTGCTTTCTTTCTTCGTTCCATTCGTGTCATTCACGAATGGAAGTCGGTCGGGCTCCCGGCCCGCAACGAAGGTGCTTCAAAACTCGTGCCAATTTGGCCGACCAAAGAAAAAAAATCTGTGATGCTTTTAGGGGCTTAGCCTGAGGCCAGAGAAGAGCTAGGCGAAATAGGCCGGTGTCGCGGGCCAACAAAGGCGACGGAACAGTGTCGGACAGAACGCCTCGGCGACCTTTAGGTCGGGCTTGCGACATTCTGGTCCCAGTTTCGAACATAAGAGGGCGGCAAACAGACACGATTGGGGAATTCGATCCTCACGGGGCCAAGGCGCTTGTCCAAGAGCGCCCGCTAATGGTCGCTGCGACAGGCGCATGTTCGCGATAGCCGTGCCGGCGCGCCCATGAACGCTAGCGCCACACGTTACGCAATGACTGGAGTGCCCTCCAGCCTCAGGTAATGCATCGGCTCGGCTTCCGGTTCGTCTTTGCCCAGCCGGGGCTGAAGCGCCGAATATCCGCACACAGCATCGTTGTTGCCTGTGTGACGAGGCGGTTATAGCGCGCGCCCGATCTTCTAAGACACGGCCTCCGAGAAGGAGGGGCGGTCCAACAGCCCCTCTATTCCAAGTGGCACGCCGCTTGCTGCTCCTGGTTAGAGCACCATCAAATCACGATGAAAGCGACTTGCACCATGGCCGACACGCGAAGCTCCAGACCGTGGCCTGAGGAGACGGTGCCCCTTCCAGCTGAACATCGGGGCATCGTCTCCTCCGGAAGTCCGTTCTGGGTGGCCGCTTTGCGCATGGCTGGTCCGATGCCGGCACGCCAACACGGGCCGCGCGCGCAAATGCGGTTTGCCGGTTCTGTTCAGCATGTGAGTGCCGAAAAGCCTTGTCAAAGGGTCACCCAAGCCAAGGCCGGCGGGTCACTGCCACATATCGACAACACGCTGAACCAGTCCAGTGACGCGGGTCTGTTGCGTAAAGTCACTTTTGAGGCCTGCACATGCTTGCGACATTGGCTACTTCCGGCCGCTATCACTTTTCCTTGGGCACGAGCGCGAGTGATCGATCCCGTTTGCGGCGCCATAGCCGTGGAAAGCAAGCGGCTCGACGGTCTCCAGCTCGCTCAGATCGATTGCGTTCGGATGGCAAAGGCCAGCAGCCAGGACGTTCCCATACGTCGGGATGGAAAAGGAGGTTGCGAGCCGCGAGGTCCTTCCGTGCCCGAGCATACGAGCCTTTTCTCGGTATTGCGCCAGCCTCTGCCAGAATTCAGCGCAGTCTTCTTCAGGAGCAACTTGATGACATTTCAAAAGAAAGTTCCCTTCGTCACCTTTCTCACCCGTGTTCACGATAAGTCGGTCCAGGGGCCAAATCCATATCGCTGGCAAGAAAAAACATCTGACGACTACTTTGCCGGCAAGCGGGTCATCCTGTTCTCGCTGCCTGGCGCCTTCACCCCGACCTGCTCGACCTACCAATTGCCCAAGTTCGAAGAGCTCTATGATCAGTTTGCGAAGCAGGGAATTGACGCGATTTACTGCCTCTCAGTCAACGATGCCTTCGTCATGAATGCGTGGGGAAAGTCCTTGGGCCTGAAGCAGGTCCAGCTCATCCCCGATGGCTCAGGCGAGTTCACACGCAAGATGGGCATGCTGGTTGCTAAGGACAATCTCGGATTCGGGATGCGCTCATGGCGCTACGCCGCCCTGATCAACAATGGCGTGGTGGAGCACTGGTTCGAGGAGGAAGGTTTCTCCGACAACTGCGAGGCCGACCCGTATGGCGTTTCATCCCCGCAAAACGTTCTCGAAACGCTGAAAGCCGCCGCATGACCTAGAAAACGTCTCACTGGCGCCATTGCAGGCCCCAAGAGGCTCCTCGACAGGATTATCGCACTCACCATGCAATCTTCAGCAAGCCTGTTTCAGCGCCAGAAGCAATCCATCGTCGCATCGCCTCAACTCATTGAGTCGATTCGCTTGCTGCAACTGGCGCATACCGAACTGCATCAGTTCGTGGAGGGGGAAATCGAGAAGAACCCGCTCTTGGAATCTGCGTCAAACGATGGCGGGCCTTTTGACGATGCTTCGATTTCGGGAGCGGATCAGCCTGTCGGCTTTGGGGCAAACGCCGTTGAAGGTCCGACCGGGGCAGGGTCGCCTGAACGGCTCGGGCAATGGAAATCACTTCGCAACACGACCAACAACCCGCCGGGCAATGGCCCTTCCCTCGACGAGTTTGCCACCCTCGCCGAAACATTGCACGACCATGTCGCTCGTCAGATCGCCCTCACTGCGTTCACACCACAGGAGCGGCTGATCGCTGGCCAGCTTGCCGCCGATCTGGAAGACACTGGCTATCTTCGGGCAAACCTTTTGGAGCTGGCCGAGAACCTAAATGTCCATGAGGCTGTTGTGGAACGGGTTCTCGGAACCTTGCAGCAATTTGATCCACCGGGAGTTTTTGCGCGAAGTCTCAGAGAATGCCTCGAGATTCAGTTGCGCCAGCGAAACCGGCTCGACCCGGCAATGGCAGCTTTGGTTGCCCATCTTGAAATGCTTGCGCGACGCGATTTTGAGGCGCTGAAGCAGCATTGCGGCGTCGACGAAGAAGACCTTCTCGACATGATGCATGAGGTTCGTGCGCTCGATCCAAAGCCTGGGAACAGATTCGAATCCGGTGCGTCTGAATCAATCATACCCGACGTCTGGGTCACGCCCTCGCCGCAAGGCGGGTGGCAGATCGAACTTGATCCCGCCACGCTGCCGAAGCTGCTGATCAACCAAACCTACTATGCCGAAGTCACGCGTCAGACTGCCCAAAATTCGAAAGATCAAGCATTTCTCGACGAATGCTTGCAAAACGCGAACTGGCTAATCCGCAGCCTCGATCAGCGCGCCAAGACGATTGTTAAGGTTGCGGCTGAAATCGTGCGTCAGCAGGATGCCTTTTTGGAACATGGCGTCGCCCACCTGCGGCCTCTCAATCTTAGAACCGTCGCTGACGCGATCGGCGTGCACGAGTCGACGGTAAGCCGGGTGACCTCGAACAAGTACATGCTTACCCCGCGCGGAGTTTTTGAACTGAAGTATTTTTTCACCGTCGCGATCGCGTCCTGCCAAGGCGGCGATGCGCACTCCGCGGAAGCTGTCCGGCATCGGATCAAAGCGATCATTGCCGCAGAATCTCCCGGCGACGTGCTTTCCGACGAGGACATCGCTGTCCGGCTGAAGGAAACCGGCATTGATGTTGCGCGTCGCACCGTCACAAAGTATCGCGAAGCAATGAACATCCCCTCCTCAGTGCAACGCCGCCGGGAAATGCGCTTGTGTTTTTAGATTTGGGTCAAGGCAGCCTACATCACGTTGCATTGCATCAAAGTGGAGACTTCGTTCATGACCCGATCCGCAGCAGGCGTCATGAACGCTGTTCTGCACGACCCAGAAAAGCCTGTCCCACCGTCTGGTCCCGCATGGGGTGCCATCATTTCGCTTTCCTTGGGCACCTTCGGGCTGGTCACGGCAGAGTTTCTGCCTGTCAGCCTGCTCACGCCCCTCGCGCATGATCTCGGTATCAGCGAGGGAGCGGCTGGACAGGCGATGACGGCGACAGCTATCGTCGGGGCGATCTCGGCGCCGACGGTGGCCATCATCACAAAGCGCCTGGACCGCAGGACCGTAATGTGGACCATGACGCTGCTGCTGATCCTGTCGGACGTTCTGGCGGCCGGCGCGTGGTCGCTGGCGGTTCTCCTGACTGCACGCGTCGTGCTCGGCATAGCGCTCGGAGGCTTCTGGTCGATGTCGGCAGCACTGGCGATGCGACTCGTTCCAAGCCACCTCCTGCCTCGCGCTATGTCGATCATCCTCACCGGCGTTTCCGTAGCTACCGTCTGCGCAGCTCCAATCGGCGCTTATGTCAGCGATATCTGGGGATGGCGAAGCGCCTTCATGCTCGCCGCAGCCGGCGGTGTCGCTACACTGCTCGTGCAGCTCATAACCATTCCGAGACTGCCTCCGATTGGAGTGACTAGCGTCCGCAGCCTGCTGGATGTGGCAAAGATTCCGATGGTCAAGGTTGCGCTTTTTGTCATCCTGCTGGTCGCTTCCGGCCACTTCGCCGGAATCACCTATATCCGCGCCTTCCTCGAAAAGATTCCCGCGCTTGACGTCGAGACGATCTCGCTTGTGTTGCTTGCTTTTGGCATCGGCGGATTCTTCGGCAATTTGGCCGGCGGGCTTCTGGCCGAGTACAGTCTCAAGGCAGTCGCGGCCCTTGCACCGCTGCTCATAGGGATAGCGGCTGTTTCGCTACTGACGGCGGGAGCATCGGCCTTCGCCTCGGGGATTGCGGTTGGCGCGTGGGGCTTTGCCTTCGGCGCGGTGCCGGTGGGATTACAGACGTGGATGGTGCGGCGGGCCGTTCCCGAGCAGGCCGAAAGCGCCGGTGTGCTGATGGTCGTAGCATTCCAAGTGGCAATCGCAGCCGGCGCGATTTTCGGCGGGCTATTGGTGGAGAATGCGGGGATCGCCAGCGCCATTGCCTACAGCGCTGTTGCCACGTTCGTCGCTGCCCTCATAGTTTTCCTGCTCGGCCCGAAGCGCGGAACCTAGATCGCTTGACAGGAGAGATCTCAGCAGCGCAGCGGGACGAGAGGTCCAATCGCATGCACGGCGCGGCGCGATCCTCCGCTTGCGGGCGATGCCCCGACGGGGTTGTGTGCGTCAAGTTCTGCAAAATGGGCGATCATGAAACTGGTCATGCGGCTTGGCGTAGAGCGAGCTTCTTGTGCTCGCGCAGATCATCCA
>NZ_JAMYPB010000058.1:0-32423 GCF_040320135.1 Mesorhizobium sp. M0772
CCCCCGGCGGGGGGGCCGCCCCCCCCCCCTCCTCTACAACAGGGCTTGGTCGCCGCGCGGCGCAGACCGGCCGGGGGGGCCCGGCGCCCGCCCCCCTTCGTTTGGGAGGTTGCATCAGGCAGCGATGTCGAAACGGTCGGCGTTCATCACCTTGGTCCACGCCTTGACGAAATCGCCAACGAATTTCTGCCCGGCATCCGCCGACCCGTAGACCTCGGCCAGCGCGCGCAGCTGCGCATGCGAGCCGAAGATCAGGTCGGCGCGTGTGGCGGTCCACCTGACTGCCCTGGTCTTGCGGTCGCGTGCTTCGTAGACCTCATGCGAGCCCGGCTCGGAGGCCGGATCCCAGATGGTGCTCATCGAGAGCAGGTTGACGAAGAAGTCGTTCGTCAGCGTGCCCGGCCTGTCGGTCAACACACCATGCTTCGAGCCGCCGGTGTTGGCGCCGAGCACGCGCAGGCCACCAACCAGCACCGTCATCTCCGGCGCCGTCAGGTTGAGCAGTTGCGCCCGGTCGACCAGCATGGCTTCGACCGACATGGGCGGTTTGCCACTGACATAGTTGCGGAAGCCGTCAATTTTCGGCTCGAGCGCCGCAAAGGAATGGACGTCCGTCTGCGCCTGCGAGGCGTCGGTGCGGCCGGGCGTGAAGGGAACCTTCACCGCATTGCCGCCATCCGTTGCGGCTTTCTCGACCGCGGCGACGCCGCCGAGCACGATGAGGTCGGCCAGCGAGACCTTCTTGCCGCCTGCGTTGAACTCGTTCTGGATGGCTTCGAGCTTCGCCAGCACGGTGGCCAGTTCGACAGGCTGGTTGACCTCCCAGTCCTTCTGCGGCGCCAGGCGAATGCGCGCGCCATTGGCGCCGCCGCGCTTGTCGGAGTTTCGGAAGGTCGAGGCCGAGGCCCAGGCGGTCGAGACCAATTGCGAAACGCTGAGGCCCGAAGCCAGGATCTTGGCCTTCAGCAATGCGATATCCTGGTCGCTGACCAGCTCATGGTCGACGGCCGGAACCGGATCCTGCCAGATCAGCTCTTCCTTCGGCACCAGCGGGCCGAGATACCGCACGACCGGCCCCATGTCGCGATGGGTGAGCTTGTACCAGGCACGGGCGAAGGCATCGGCGAACTGCTCCGGATGCTCATGGAAGCGGCGCGAGATCTTCTCATAGGCCGGGTCGGCCCGCAGCGCGAGGTCGGTGGTCAGCATTGCCGGCGCATGACGCTTCGAGGGATTGTGCGCGTCCGGCACCGTGACCGCGCCAGAGCCGCCCTTCGGTGTCCACTGATGGGCGCCGGCCGGGCTCTTGGTCAGCTCCCATTCGAAGTTGAACAGATTGTCGAAGAAGTTGTTGCTCCACTTGGTCGGCGTCGTCGTCCAGGTAACTTCGAGGCCGGATGTGATCGCATCGCCGGCAATGCCAGTGGCATGCTTGCTCGACCAGCCGAGGCCCTGCGCCTCGATGCCCGCGCCTTCCGGCTCGGCGCCGACCAGTGTTGCATCACCGGCGCCATGGGTCTTGCCGAATGTGTGGCCGCCGGCGATCAGTGCCACGGTTTCCTCATCGTTCATTGCCATGCGCGCGAAGGTCTCGCGGATGTCGCGGGCCGAGGTCAGCGGATCCGGCTTGCCGTTCGGCCCTTCCGGGTTGACGTAGATCAGGCCCATCTGCACCGCGCCGAGATGGCCGTGCAACTCACGGTCGCCGGAATAGCGCTTGTCGTCGAGCCACTTGGTTTCCGAACCCCAGTCGACATCCTGCTCGGGCTCCCAGACATCGGCGCGGCCACCGGCGAAGCCAAAGGTCTTGAAGCCCATCGATTCCAGCGCGACGTTGCCGGTGAGAATCAACAGGTCGGCCCAGGAGATCTTGCGGCCATATTTCTGCTTGACCGGCCACAAAAGCCGGCGCGCCTTGTCGAGATTGGCGTTGTCCGGCCAGCTGTTCAGCGGCGCGAAACGCTGCTGGCCCGCACCGGCGCCACCCCGGCCGTCGCCGATGCGATAGGTGCCGGCGCTGTGCCAGGCCATGCGGATGAACAGCGGCCCGTAATGGCCGAAATCGGCCGGCCACCAATCCTGCGAATCCGTCATCACCTTGTGCAAATCCTCGATCACCGCGTCGAGGTCGAGCGTCTTGAACTCCGCGGCGTAGTCGAAAGCTTCGCCCATCGGGTCCGAAAGGCTCGACTGCTGGTGGAGAACGCCGATGTCGAGCTGGTTCGGCCACCAGTCGCGGTTGGTCCTGGCGGAGGTTCCATGCGCGACCGGGCATTTGCCGGCGCTGTTGTCGTCGGTCATCGCGTCCATCCTGGCCTCCGAATTGCTGATTTATGTGTTGTTTTTTCCGGGCCGGCCGGGAGCCGCGCCACTCTGGAACGGTTCCAGACTAAGCCGTCTTTTCGATAAAAACAAATTGCCTTTCCTGTTTGTTGCGATAGGTTTTCCTTATGATTCGCTTGACCGTGCGGCAGATGCAATATTTCGAGGCTTTGGCGCAAACGCTGCATTTCGGCCGCGCCGCAAAACTCGCCGGCGTCAGCCAGCCGGCGCTGTCCGCGCAGATCGCCGAGATGGAGCAAAGGCTGAACTGCCGGCTGTTCGAGCGCGGCGGCAAGACGGTGCGGATGACGGAAGAGGCGCAAGCGCTGCTGCCACGCATCGAGCGCATCCTGCGCGACATCAGTGATGTCGAGACGACGGCCCGGCGCGGCCGCCCCGCCATGGAAGGCCGCTTCCGGCTGGGCATCATCCCGACCGTGGCGCCGTATCTTTTGCCGCATGTGCTCCCGGAGCTGAAGCGGAATTTTCCGTCCCTGCAGCTCGAACTGCGCGAAGCAGTGACGGCATCACTGGTCGAGGACACGGCAACCGGACGGCTCGACGCCTTCATCGCCGCGCTGCCGCTCGAGCAGCCGGGCCTGGTCACCGAGGAACTGTTCGCCGACCGCTTCTTCCTCGCCGTGCCAGCCGGAGATCCAGCCTTCGCCTCGCCACCGGTGCCGCCGGAAAGCCCGGCGCTGGAGCGGTTGATGCTTTTGGAGGAAGGCCACTGCCTGCGCGAACAGGCGCTCGCGCTCTGCGGCAGCGTGCGTCCCGTAGCGATGGCAAGCTACGGCGCCACCAGCCTGACGACGCTGCTGCAGATGGTGGCGCATGGTCTCGGCGTCACGCTGATCCCCGAAATGGCGGCAAGGCCGGCCAGCGCCATGCCGGACCTCAAGATCGTGCCGTTCCAGGAGCCAATGCCGCAACGCACGATCTGCCTCGCCTGGCGCCGCAACAAGGTGCGGCATGATGAATGCGTCGAGTTGGCGAAGATCATTCGGGGTTTGGATGCGGCGGTGCTGGGGGTGTGAGTCGTTTGGGTCTTGGATGTCGCCTGGAGAACCCCGAAAAGAAACTCAAATCAGGCGCGTTCGAGAATACCCGCATTGATGGCTGGTCGCCAGACCGCACCAAAGCCTCAAGGGATAAATACCAGAAATACATACGTAAAAAATACAACGGCATGGACGATTCCGGTCAGGAAGGTCGTCCTTTCGTTGCTAAAGCTTACGCCGCACATGAAAAGCGCTAAAACCAAAAGTACTGCGTCAGCTTCCGGGAGCCCCAGGGTCAACCCTCGTCCCGTAAGCAGGCTGGCTGCTGCGACCGCAGGTATCGTCAAACCAATCGTGGCGCAAGCCGAACCCATTGCGACATTCAGGCCGCGCTGCAGCTCATTGTTGAGTGAAGCGCGAACCGCCGAAATGGCTTCCGGCATCAAAACCAGACCCGCGATCATTGCCCCCACAATGCTGTCAGCCTGGGTCACCTGGTAAGCAACGAGCGCATTTTCAACACTTGCGGCGACCTGCTCGGCGAGCATGACAATTCCGATCAGTCCGATTATCAGGAGCAGAGCGCTGGAAGAGATGCTTTTGTGAGGGGCGGTTCGCGCCGAAAGGTCGTGTGCCAGTCCTTCGATGAAGTCGTCCCGGTGCCGGACGGTTTGCGCGAACACAAAACTTGCATAGAGCAGCACGGAAAGTACGCTCACAAGGCCAAGCTGAGCTGCCGAAAATGTGCCGGGATCGGTGGTCCGTGTATAGGTCGGCAGGATAAGCGTCATGACGGTCAGTGCGGCCAGAACCGCCAGATATGCGCTTGTCCCTTGCCGGACAATTGCCTGCTTGCGATGACGCCAGCCGCCAAACGTGAGACACGTCCCCACAACGCCGGTGGAGGCAATCATCACCGTCGAGAAGACGGACTCACGTGCAAGCGTGGGGTTGTTCTCTCCATGCAGCATCATGGAAACGATGATCGACACCTCGATTGCCGTCACGGCAAAAGTCAGCACCAATGTGCCGTAGGGTTCCCCCACACGGTGGGCCACCGCCTCGGCGTGATCGAGCACCACGAAAATAGTGATGAACATGATCGCACTCGAGAGCGCTCCGACGAGAATCCTGACGCTCGGCGAACCTTCGTCCACCGATAGCCCGCTGACTCTGACCGCAACGGCCAGTGCCAGCGCGGCCAAAGGCATCGCATAGGAAGTCGCTGATCGTGCGAAACCAGTCATTCAAGCCCCAATGCGTTCGGCGAACCTTGCGGAAGCCTGTCGAGCACCCCAATGTCGAAGCGGGCAATCCCGTCCCCCGGCGTTCAACCCTCAAGCCGTCTTCTGCACCACCAGCCCCAGTTCCTCCACCATCGCCTCGCGCATCAGAAACTTTTGCGGTTTTCCCGTCACCGTCATGGGCAGTTCGGTGCGGAAGCGGATGTAGCGGGGGATTTTGTAGTGGGCGATCTGGCCGGCGCAGAAGTTCTTGATCTCCTGCTCGGTGGCGATCTGGCCCGGTTTCAGCACGATCCAGGCGCACAGCTCCTCGCCATATTTGGCGTCGGGAATACCGAACACCTGCACCTCCTTGACCTTGGGATGGCGATAGAGAAATTCCTCGACCTCTCTGGGATAGACGTTTTCGCCGCCGCGGATGACCATGTCCTTGACCCGGCCGACAATGTTGCAATAGCCCTCGGCGTCGATCGTGGCGAGGTCGCCGGTGTGCATCCAGCCATCGCTGTCGATCGCCTCGCGGGTCTTTTCCGTGTCGTCCCAGTAGCCTTTCATGACGGAATAGCCGCGAGTGCACAGTTCGCCCGGCGCGCCGACGGCGACGGTGGCGCCGTCGGTATCGAGGGCTTTGACCTCGACATGCGGGTGGATGCGGCCGACGGTGGAGACGCGTTTTTCCAGCGGGTCGTCGACGCTGCTCTGGAAGGAGACGGGGCTGGTCTCGGTCATGCCATAGGCGATGGTCACCTCCTCCATATGCATCAGCGACACCACCTTCTTCATCACCTCGATCGGGCATGGCGACCCCGCCATGATGCCGGTGCGCAGGCTGGAGAGATCGAAGCTGGCGAAATCCGCGTGGTCGAGCATGGCGACGAACATGGTCGGCACGCCGTAGAGGCCGGTGCAGCGCTCCTGCGTCACCGCCTTCAGTGTGGCGCCGGCGTCAAAACCCTCGCCCGGGAAGACCATGGTTGCGCCTTTGGAGACACAGCCCATCGTGCCCATCGACATGCCGAAGCAGTGATAGAGCGGCACCGGGATGCAGAGCCGGTCGTCGACGGTGAGCTTGATCGCCGCGGTGACGAAATTGCCGTTGTTGACGATGTTGGTATGGGTCAGCGTCGCGCCCTTGGGCGCGCCCGTCGTGCCTGATGTGAACTGGATGTTGATGGCCTCATTCGGCTTCAGCCCCTCGGAGATGCGGTCGAGGCTGTCATGCTCGTCACGGCCGGCCATCGACAGCACGTCGGCGAAATTGAACATGCCGGGCGAGTTGTCGTCGCCCATGCGGATGACGATCTTCAGCGCCGGCAATTTCTGCGCCTTGAGCTTGCCGGGGGTGGCCTTGGCAAGCTCCGGCGCCAGCGTCTCGATCATGCCGAGATAGTCGGAGGTCTTGAAACTGGCGGCCGTCACCAGCGCCTTGCAGCCGACCTTGTTGAGGGCATATTCCAGCTCCGTCAGCCGGTAGGCCGGGTTGATGTTGACCAGGATCAGGCCGATGCGAGCGGTGGCGAATTGGGTGACCAGCCATTCCCAGCGGTTGGGCGACCAGATGCCGACACGGTCGCCTTTTTCGAGGCCGAGCGCCAGGAAACCGGCGGCGAGCGTATCGACCGTGTCCGACAATTCGCTCCAGGTGAAGCGCTTGTCCTGTCCGACGAAGACGGCAGCATCCTGCTCGGCGTATTTGCTGACCGTGCCGGAGAAAAGCTGAGGGATCGTCTTGTCGAGCAGCGGCACCGAACGGTCGCCCGACACATGTGCCAGGCCGTCGAGCGGAGCGATGAACGCCCTGCCGCGCCCGCGCAGATTGGTGGCGTTCTTGAGCTCGTCGAGATTGATCGCCATCGCCGTTTCCTCCCGGGATATGGCGAGCCTATCAGCCTGATGGGATGGTGGAAAGTAGAGGCGGTTCCCCTCCCCCTCGCGGGGAGGGTGCCTCGCGAAGCGAGGCGGGTGGGCTCCTCGGCGAAGTGCTCGACTTCCTTGGTCACGGTCGACCCGGCTTGGGTCGTCTCGCGTCGAGCACTGCCGGAGCGACCCCACCCGTCCATCCGCCTTTGGCGGCTGTCCACCCTCCCCTCAAGGGGGAGGGAGCGCGCTCATCTTCGCGGCTATTTCCCGCACTAGCGCCTCATCCGCAGCAGCACGATCTTTCCTGGCAGCCACGAGGCAGGCCTGCGACTTCAGCACAACCCCATCGGCCAGCACCTTGAGATGGTTGGCGCGCAGGGTCGAGCCGGTGGTGGTGATGTCGACGATGACATCGGCAAGGCCTGCCGCCGGCGCGCCTTCGGTGGCGCCGAGGCTTTCGACGATGCGGTAGACCTGGATGCCGTGCTTTTGCGAGAAGAACTGCTGCGTGAGCCGCCAGTATTTGGTGGCGATCCTGAGCCGCCTGCCGTGGCGCTGGCGGAAATCGGCGGCGACATCGTCGAGATCGGCCATGGTGTCGACGTCGAGCCAGATGCCGGGCACCGCGACCACGACATCGGCATGGCCGAAGCCGAGGCGAGCGACGATTTCGGCGCGCGCCTCCCAGTCGGCGAGGTTTTCGCGCAGCAGGTCCTCGCCGGTAATGCCGAGGTCGATCGAACCTTGCCCAATCTCGCCGGCGATTTCGGACGCCGACAGGAACGCCACCTCGATGCCCTCGGCGCCGTCGATGCGGGCGCGGTACTGGCGCTCATCGCCGGGCAGGCTGACGGCAAGCCCGGCCCGGGCCAGTACCTCCAAGGCCTGCTCCTTGAGCCGGCCTTTCGATGGGATCGCCAGCGTGATCATTGCGGCTCTCCCCGCAGCGCTTCGATGCGGTCGAGCCAGACGGAGAAGCCGACGCCGGGGATCGGCGTCTTGGCGCCGAGCAGGGTCAGCAGCCGGTCGTAGCGACCGCCGCCGGCCAGCGGCCGCTCGCCACCAAGTGCTGCGATCTCGAAGACGATGCCGGTGTAGTAATCCAGCGGACGGCCGAAGGCAGCGTCGTAGCGGATCGTCTTTGCAGGCAGGCCATGTGCCTCGATGGCTTTGGCGCGGGCGGCGAATTTTTCCAGCGCCGCGCCCAGCGAAAGCCCGGCAGAGGCCGCAAAACTTTCGAGCGCAGCACTCGCGCCGTCGAGCGGCACGTCGATGGCGAGAAAATCCCTGAGCGCCGCAAACGCTTCGTTCGACAACCGCACGCTGCGCAGTTCGGCCTTTTCGATCAGCCGCCGGGCAATGTCGGCGGGCGCGCGTCCGCCGGATGCCAGCAGGCCGGCCTCTTCCATGCCGCCGGCAATGTGGGCGGAAAGCGCTTCGAGATCGCCATCGAGGACAAGGGCCGCGACTTCGCCGTCAAGCTGACCGTTGCGTGGCGGGTTGGCGAGATCGGACAACGCTGCCTGCAGCATCGGCGCCGAACCGAAGGCGCGCGCAAGTCGCATGCGCCAGCCGCGCGGCAGGCCGAGGGCCGCCAGCACCGCCTCGAAGATGGTCTGGTCGCCGAGCGTGATCGCAAGAGGTTGCGCCGGCAGCACCAGCTGCAGCAGCGCATGCGCATCGGCCAGCGAACGCGCATCGGCCTTGGCCGTATCGCGGTCGCCGAGATCCTCGATGCCGGCTTGGAAAAACTCGTTGCCGCCCTCGCGGCGCTGGCGGAACACTTCGCCGAGATAGCAATAGCGGCGCGGCGTGCCGGCCTGCGAGGCGATGTGGTCGAGGCAGACGGGGATGGTGAATTCGGGCCGCAGACACAGCGTCTTGCCGGTCTCGCTTTCGGTGAGAAAGATGCGGCGGCGCAGATCCTCGCCGGCCATGTCGAGGAATGGGTCGGCCGGCTGCAGCACCGCGACCTCGACCGCATGGGTGTTGCGGGTGGCGAAGAGTTTGGTGATTTCGGATGCGATGGCGGGATAGCGGGAGGTCATGCGTGGCGCGAGGCACCCCCCTCTGGCCTGCCGGCCATCTCCCCCTCAAGGGGGGAGATTGGCAGCTCGGAGCGCAGCGCCTCTTCTTCAACGCCGGAGATTGGCGAAACCATGCGCGACATCCAATCTCCCCCCTTGAGGGGGAGATGGCCGGCAGGCCAGAGGGGGGCGTTCAAGCGCCACCCTTCGCACGGTCAGCGGCCTGCACCGCCAAAATCTTCCTCACCTCGGCGACCAGCTCTCCCTCCGCCACCGTCACCTGCGCCGGGCGGGCAGCCCGCCATTCAGCGTTGTCGGCGATTTCAGCGGACATGCGCGCGCCTTCGATCAGATCCTTGATCTGCAACTCGCCCTTGGCGCGCTCATCGCCGCCCTGGATGATCGCGACCGGGCTACCGCGGCGGTCGGCGTATTTCAGCTGCGCCTTCATGCCGGCGCCGCCGAGATACATCTCTGAGCGGATGCCGGCGGCGCGTAGCTCTGCGACCATCTTCTGGTAGCGGCCAAGGCTTTCCGTATCCTTGTCCATGACCAGCACGACGACCGGCGCGATGACATCGGTGGTGTCCAGCTTGCTGAGGTTCTTCAGCGCCGTCATCAGGCGGGAGACGCCGATCGAAAAGCCGGTCGCCGGCACCGGCTCGCCACGGAAGCGCGAGACCAGCCCGTCATAGCGGCCGCCACCGCCGACCGAACCGAAGCGCACGATCTGGCCGTCTTCGTTGGGGATTTCGGCGAGCAATTCGGCTTCGAAGACCGGGCCGGTGTAGTATTCGAGGCCGCGCACGACGGAGCGGTCCATGGCGATGCGATCTTCGCCATATCCGGCCGCCCTGACCAGGGCTTCAATCGTCGCGAGCTCGCCGACGCCTTCTTGGTAAGTCGAGTTCGAGCTCACTATGGAAACCTGGTCGACCTGTGCGTTCCTTGCCGTGGCGAGAAGAACTGCTTCAGCTTGCCCGTCGTCCAAACCAGCGCCCTTGGCAAAGTCGCCCTCGCCTTCCTTGCCGCCATCCCAGCGCCCCGGACCGAGCAGCAGCTTCACGCCTTCCGGCCCGAGCTTGTCCAGCTTGTCGATCGCACGCAGCACCGTCAGCCGGCGGCCGGCATTCTCATCGCCGCCAAGGCCAATCGCCTCCAGCACACCATCGAGCACTTTGCGGTTGTTGACGCGGATGACGTAGTCGCCGCGCTTGATGCCCAGCGCTTCCATCACGTCGGCCATCATCATCGCCATCTCGGCATCCGCCGCGACGCCCGGCGTGCCGATGGTGTCGGCATCGAACTGCATGAACTGGCGGAAGCGGCCGGGGCCGGGCTTTTCGTTGCGGAACACCCAGCCGGAGCGGTAGCTGCGATAGGGTTTCGGCAGCCGCTCAAAATTCTCGGCGACGTAACGCGCCGTCGGCGCGGTCAAATCGTAGCGCAGCGACAGCCACTGCTCGTCATCGTCCTGGAATGAGAACACGCCCTCGTTCGGCCGGTCCTGGTCGGGCAGGAATTTGCCCAGCGCATCGGTGTATTCGATCAGCGGCTGGTCGGCCGGCTCGAAGCCGTAGAGCTCATAGACCGAGCGGATAGTCGCCATCATCTTCTCGACGGCGCGGATGTCTTCCGCGCCGCGGTCGGCAAAGCCGCGCGGCAGCCGCGCTTTCGTCTTTTCCGATTTGTCGGCCATGGGATGGGTCTTTTCGCTTAGTAATCGATGACTTGTTTGGAGTGGGCGTGTCCTAACCGAAGCGGCTTGGTGCGGCAAGGGTTTGCGCTCTTTCCTTCTCCTTCGAAACAAAACGCACCGAAAGGAAACAATTCCGCCATCGGCGCGGCATCGTGCCGACACAATCAGAGCCGATAAGCGCGCCGAAACAAAGGGTTGGGCCATGACTGCGGCACACAAGTTCGACATCAGAGACGACGGCTTGCATGAAGTCCGGTTGCGGCCGGCCGAGAACCGTGCGCCGGTGACGGCGAGCCTCGGTCCGTTTGAGGTCACCGCCGACGAGCGCAAGGGTTCCATCATACGCGAGGCGCTGATGACCGGATTGCTGGTGATTTATCCGGCCTTTGCGGCACTGGCGGCGATTGTGGCGGGATTGTTCCTGACTGGCGCCAGCGGGACGTGAGTTCCTTACCCTCCCCCTTGTGGGGAGGGTCGACGCGTAGCGTCGGGGTGGGGGTGCGGCGCCAAGATACCCCCACCCGCGCCTTCGGCGCGACCTCCCCACAAGGGGGAGGTAGGTGGGACAGCGCCCTACTTCGGCCTCTTAAAGGCCTTGCGTTCCTTCTCCACCTGCTCCCGGCAAACACACCCCTCGAGATGGTCGTTGACCAGACCCATCGCTTGCATGAAGGCATAGACCGTCGTCGGTCCGACAAAGCTCCAGCCGCGCTTTTTCAACTCCTTCGAAATCCTGATCGAGACCGCTGTCGTCGGGTTGGCGCGCAGATGCGCCAGGTCCACCACCGCCGGCCGCTCCTTCGGCCTCGGTTCGAACTTCCAGAACCAGGCGGCCAGCGAGCCGAATTCATCGACCATTTCGCGCGCGCGTTTGGCGTTGTTGATGGTCGAGACGATCTTGCCGCGGTGGCGGATGATGCCGACATTGGCGACCAGGCGCTCGACATCCTCGTCGGTGAAGGCAGCGACCTTGTCGAAGTCGAAACCGGCGAAGGCCTCGCGGAAATTCTCGCGCTTGCGCAGAATGGTCAGCCAGGACAGGCCGGACTGAAAGCCTTCCAGGCAGATTTTTTCGAACAGCCTGCGGTCGTCGGCGACCGGCCGGCCCCATTCATGGTCGTGGTAGTGCAGATAGTCCGGCAGATTGCCGGGCCAGAAGCAGCGCGTGATGCCGTCGGTGCCGGTCAAAAGGCCGGTGTTGTCTTGTGCCATGGCCAATCCATTCGTTGACGCGCCTGCGCGCTGCGTTTACCGCGGCTTTACCAGATTCCTGAACCCGGCGGTAACCACACCAAAAGGTTTACTGACAAAGCGGCATTTTACGCATTCCGATTCATGTTTCGGTTGCCGCTTCGCGCCAAGGATCGCGCAACCGGAGGCAAGTTCCCGCCTCCGTCCGTTCGACGATCAAGGTGCGTTCCAATGAAGATATTTTTGCATTCCGTGCTCGGCGCCGTGGCCATTCTGGCCGCCGGCGTCGCTTCCTCCGCTGCCGGCGACCGCTATGCCGACAGGCCGCCGGTGATGGTGAGCCCCGACCTTTCCGCGCCCTGGGTGCTGCAGCTTGGCCGCGCGCCCGGCATCGTGCGGCAGAGCCGCCAGTTCGTGCAGCAGCAGCCACGCCTTCGCTATGCGCAGCCAGCGCGACCCGATCGGGTGCGCACTGCTTCTGTGCAGGCGCCGGCCAAGCGCGTGGTGATGCGGCCGCAGATCAATCCGCTCTATCTGCCGCAGGAAGTCGCTTATGCCGGCCCGCAGAAGCCGGGCACGATCGTCATCGATACGACGCAGAACTTCCTGTTCCTGGTCGAGAAGAACGGCAAAGCGCGGCGCTATGGCGTCGGCACCGGCAAGCCTGGCTTCGAATGGTCTGGCACGCACAAGATCACCAACAAGCGCGTCTGGCCGGACTGGCGCCCGCCAGCGGAGATGATCAAGCGCGAGGCTGCCAAGGGCCGCTACCTCCCGACCTATCTGGCCGGTGGCGAAGAGAATCCGCTCGGCGCCCGCGCGCTCTATCTCGGCACGACGGAATACCGCATCCACGGCACCAACCAGCCATGGACCATCGGCGGCTCGGTATCTTCCGGCTGTATCCGCATGCGCAACGAGGACGTGGTTGACCTTTACGAGAGGGTCAATGTTGGAACGACCGTGGTCGTGATATAGTCAGCTACCGAATCATCTGGTCCAGAAGGCTTTGTTTCGATGCATGTCGTTCTCTCAAAACCGGGACCACTTTTGAGCGACATGCATTAGGCCTTCAGGGATCGGGAAGGGTTTACGGGGGACGGGCCGTGTGGGGATGCGGCCAGTCAGGAAAGGGCAGCCCGGGAAACCGCGCTGCCCTTTCTCTTTGCGGCTATAGCTGAGCCAGGCTGCGCCAGAACGTCGCGCCAGGGGGATGACGGTTCGCTTTCACGCTGCCTTGCCGCATTTCCCCTGCTATAGGGACGGCCAAACTCCCCTGCGCCAAACTCCGCTGCAAAGGTCCAGCCATGTCTCCGCCAGACGATAGCCGCTATCTCCGGGGCGGCCCGGTCGCCCAGCGCATCATGGCATCCGTGCGCGAGGATGCCGCCATCGCCACCGCCGAAGGTTTTCCACCCAAGCTGGTGTCGATCACCGTCGGCGATACCGCTGCCGTCGATGTCTATGTGCGCAACCAGCGCGCCAAGGCCGCGCTTGCCGGCATCGGTTTCGAGGAGCGGCGGTTCCCCGCCGACATCAGCGCAGGCGAACTCGAGGCGGCGATCCATGGCCTGAACGCCGACCCGCGCGTCACCGGCATCATCATCCAGCGGCCGGTGCCGGCGCATATCCCGATCAAGACGCTGCAGGCCGCGGTGCATCCGCTGAAGGATGTCGAAGGCATGCACCCGGCCTCGATCGGCAACATCGTCTACAATCAGCTCGACCTCGCACCTTGCACGGCTGCTGCCTCGGTCGAGCTGCTGAAGGAAACCGGCCTCGATCTCAAGGGGCTGGAGGTCGTCGTCGTCGGCCATTCGGAGATCGTCGGCAAGCCGATTGCCTTCCTGCTGATGAGCGAAGGCGCAACGGTGACGGTGTGCCATCACATGACGCGCTCGGTGGCCGCCCATGCGCGCCGCGCCGACGCACTGTTCGTCGCCGTCGGCAAGCCCAGGCTGATCAAGGCCGACATGGTGAAGCCCGGTGCGGCCGTCATCGACATCGGCATCAATTCCGAGATCGGCCCGGACGGCACGAGCCGCATCGTCGGCGACGTCGACACCGAGAGCGTGAAGGAAGTCGCGTCCTGGATCACGCCGGTGCCCGGCGGCGTCGGTCCGATCACCGTGGCGATCCTGCTGCGCAACACAATGGTTGCGCTCAGCCGCCAGCGCGCGCGCTACCAGGCGACATATGGCGTGGTGGACCGGCTGGCAGCGGAATAGCTGCTTACTCGGCGGCGACCAGGTTTCCTTCGGAGACGCCCTCCGGCTTCGGACCACCATAGGCCCAGTCGAGCAGCTTGATCGTGTGCACCACCGGCAGCTTCGCGGCGGAAGCGATCTGGGTGATGCAGCCGATGTTGCCGGTGGCGACGATTTCGGCGTCGGTCGCCTCGATGTTCTTCACCTTGCGGTCACGCAACCTTGCGGAAATCTCGGGCTGCAGGATGTTGTAGGTGCCGGCGGAGCCGCAGCACAGATGCCCCTCGCGCGGTTCGCGCACGACGAAGCCTGCCTTGGACAGCAATTCCTTCGGCTGGCGGATGATCTTCTGACCGTGCTGCATCGAGCAGGCGGAGTGATAGGCGACGACGGTGCCGGGTTTGCGCACCGGCTCGGGCAGCTCGAGGCTTGCGAGATATTCGGTAATGTCCCTGGCCAGCGCCGAGACCCGCGCGGCCTTGTCGGCATAGGCCGGATCGAGGCGCAGCATGAAGCCGTAGTCTTTGATCGTTGTGCCGCAGCCGGACGCGGTGATGACGATGGCATCGAGCCCGCCCTGGTCGATGGCACGCGTCCACGCATCGACATTCTGCCGGGCCGAGGCAAGGGCTGCTGCCTCGCGGCCCATATGATGGACCAGCGCGCCACAGCAGGCTTCGCCCTGCGGCACCACGACCTCGACGCCAAGCCTGGTCAGCAATGCAATCGTCGTCTCGTTGATGGCGGGGTCGAGTACCGATTGGGCGCAGCCGGTGAGGATGGCGACGCGGCCTCTCTTCGTCCCCTGCCCGGCATGAATGCCGGAAGAGGCCATTGGCGAGACCGTCGGGATCGAGGCCGGTGCCAGCTTCAGCATCGCGCTGAGCGACTTCAGGGCCGACACCTTTTCGAACAGACGAATGAATGGCTTGCCGAGTCTCGCCAATTTCAGCGCGGCGCGAAAGCGCGCGGGATAGGGCAGCACGAAGGCCAGCATGGCGCGGATGAGCCGGTCGAGCAGCGGCCGCTTGTAAGTTTCCTCGATATGGGCGCGGGCATGGTCGACCAAGTGCATGTAATTGACGCCCGACGGGCAGGTCGTCATGCAGGCGAGGCAGGACAGGCAGCGGTCGATATGGGTGACGATCTCCTTGTCGGCCGGGCGGCCATTCTCCAGCATGTCCTTGATGAGATAGATGCGGCCGCGCGGCGAATCCAGTTCGTTGCCAAGCGTCACATAGGTCGGGCAGGTGGCGGTGCAGAAGCCGCAATGCACGCATTTGCGCAGGATCTTCTCCGATTCCGCGACATGCGGATCAGCAAGCTGGGCAAGGGAGAAGTTAGTTTGCATTATCTTAGCCTTGGGCCATGCGGCCGGGATTGAGGATGGACTTGGGATCGAACTCGGCCTTGAGCCGTGCCGACAGTGCGGCCATATGCGGTGCCTGCGGCTCGAACACCGGAACGGCGGCGCGATGCGAAGGGGTGGCGCGCACCAGCGTGGCGTGGCCGCCGCCAAGCTTTCTGATCAGCCCGCGCAGCAGGGCGGCCTCGGGATCGCCCTCCTCCATGCGCAGCCAGACCAGCCCGCCCTGCCAGTCGTAGAAGGCGCTGACACCGATCTGCATGCGCAGCGTCAGCACCATCTGATGGGCCTGAGACGGCGCCATGGAGACGCGCCAGACCGGCTTTTCGCTACGGTCGGCGAATGGCGTGCAGTCCCTTATGTCACGCCAGAGGGAATGCGAGGCCTCGCCTGCAATCTCCTGCAGCGGGCCCGCATTTTTGAGCAGGGTTTTCAGTGCCTCGATGCGGTAGGCGACCGAAGGGCCGAAGCCTTCGACGCGCAGCAGCGTTGCGGCGTCGGCCCCGAGACTGCCGCCGGCAACGCGCGCGGCGGTGCGTTCGGGCAGATGGGCCGCGCTCGACACTTCGGCGCTGGAGCCGAGCGCCAGCGCCATGGCGGCAGAGGCGGCATCGTCGAGTAGGCCGCGCATGGCAAGCGTCACCTCGGTCTCGGCCGCCGGCAGCACCTTGAAGGTGACATCGGTGAACACGGCCAGCGTGCCCCAGCTGTTGGCCATCAGCTTCGACAGATCGTAGCCGGTGACATTCTTGACGACGCGGCCGCCGGACTTGAAAGCCTCGCCGCGTCCGGCAACCGCATTGATGCCCAGAATATGGTCTCGCGCAGCCCCCGCCTTCAGCCGGCGCGGGCCGGACAGGTTCGCGGCGAGCACGCCGCCGATGGTGCCCTTGCCGGGCTCGCCGCCGAGTAAAGGACCGTAATCCATCGGTTCGAAGGCGAGCTGCTGGCCGTTTTCGGCGAGCAGGTTTTCGATCTCGGAAAGCGGCGTGCCGGCCTTGGCCGACAGCACCAACTCGGCCGGCTCGTAGAGGGTGACGCCGGTGAGCTTCGAAAGATCGAGCGTGTGTTCGCTCTGCTGTGGCCGGCCGATGCCGCGCTTGGAGCCGTGGCCGATGATTTCCAAAGGTGACTCTTCCGCCGCCGCCCATTGGACGGTGGAGAGGATCTCGGCCGATGTGGTGGGGGTGAAGGTCGTCATGGCGAAGATGGGTCGAGTTCCTTCGCGCCCCCCTCTGTCCTGCCGGACATCTCCCCCACTTGGGGGGAGATTAGCAGCTTTGGCGACCGCGCCTCTCTAGCAACGTCGAAGGTTGGCGAAGGCAGAGATGACTGGTGATCTCCCCCCTTGTGGGTGAGATGTCCGGCAGGACAGAGGGGGGCGCGAAGGATCGCCGACGTGAGACATTCCGCCCCCATCAAAACCTCGGAATATCCGGAAATGCCAGCTGCCCCCGATGCACATGCATGCGTCCAAGCTCCGCACAGCGGCGCAGTTGTGGAAACACTTTTCCCGGGTTAAGCAGATGGTTGGGATCGAAGGCGCATTTGACGCGCATTTGTTGGTCGAGGTCGATCTGGTTGAACATCTCCGGCATCAAATCGCGCTTCTCGACGCCGACGCCGTGCTCGCCGGTCAAGACGCCGCCGACCTTGACGCAGAGCCGCAAGATGTCGGCGCCAAAACTTTCCGCCTTGTCGAGTTCGCCCGGCACGTTGGCGTCGTAGAGGATCAGCGGATGCAGATTGCCGTCGCCGGCGTGGAAGACGTTGGCGACGCCGAGGCCGTATTTCTCCGACAGTTCGCGCATGCCGGCGAGCACACCCGGCAATTCCTTGCGCGGGATGGTGCCATCCATGCAGTAATAGTCGGGCGAGATGCGGCCGACCGCCGGGAAGGCCGCCTTGCGGCCAGCCCAGAAACTCAGCCGCTCCTGTTCGGATTGCGAGATGCGACAGGTGGTGGAGCCGTTCCTATAGGCGATCGCTTCGACGAGACCGATCAGGTGATCGACCTCGACGCCCGGCCCGTCGAGTTCGACGATCAGCAGCGCCTCGACATCAAGGGGGTAGCCAGCATGGACGAAATCCTCCGCGGCATGGATTGCCGGCCGGTCCATCATCTCCATGCCGCCGGGGATAATGCCGGCGCCGATGATGTCGGCGACGCACTGGCCGCCCTGCTCGCTGGTCGGAAAGCCGATCAGCAGAGCGCGGGCCGTCTCCGGCTTTTTCAGGATGCGCACGGTGACCTCGGTGACGACGCCGAGCAGGCCTTCGGACCCCGTCATGACGCCGAGGAGATCATAGCCTTCCGAGTCCAGATGATTGCCGCCAAGCCGCACCACCTCGCCGTTCATCAGCACCATCTCGATGCCCAGCACATTGTTAGCGGTCAGGCCGTATTTCAGGCAGTGCACGCCGCCGGAATTTTCAGCGACATTGCCGCCGATCGAGCAGGCGATCTGGGAGGATGGATCGGGGGCGTAATAAAAGCCCTCCTGCTCGACGGCAGTAGTGATGCCGAGATTGGTGACGCCCGGCTGGGCGACGACGACGCGGTCGGGATAGTCGATGGCAAGGATGCGGTTGAAGCGGCTCATGACCAGCAGCACGGCATCTTCAAGCGGCAACGCGCCCCCGGAGAGCGAGGTCCCGGAGCCTCGCGGCACGACACGGATGTTGCGGTCGTTGCAGTATTTCAGCACCCGCGACACCTGCATCACCGTCTCGGGCAGTACCACGACCAGCGGCAATTGCCGGTAGGCGGTGAGGCCGTCGCTTTCGAAGGCGCGCATTTCATTGGTGGCGTCGACGACGCCCTCGCCCGGCACGATGATGCGCATGTCGGCGACGATCTCCGCCCGCCTTCGCATCGTGGCGTCGTCTGGCTTGGGCATGACAAGGCCGGACATCGGCAGCGTCCTCCGCTTGGCTGGTAAAAATCTTTTACCAATTACATTCGGATGTTGCAAACACCGCGTCGGGCAAAGAGCGTATGCCAGCCTTCCGCAGCGGCAATCTGCCGCTGGCCCGGCAGGGCGGATCGTCCAGCGCCTTGCCCTTCGCTGGCTCAGGGCGTTCGAAGCTCGAAAAGCCAAGCAATTGGCTTTTCGTCCGCTGCGCGGACCGCTTCTCACTCCCCCGGATGTTTCGCCGGCTCGGAGTGCATCCGCCTCACTCGCCGCACACCCCACCAGACCAGCAGGATGGCGACCGGCACCGCCGCGGCAGTGACGATTTCGGGTGCAAAGGCATGGCCGAAGATCGATGCGCCCTTGGCGAGATAGGAGATCAGGCCGACGACATAGTAGGACACGGCTGCCACCGACAGGCCCTCGACCGTCTGCTGCAACCGCAGTTGCAGCCGGGCGCGGTTGTTCATCGACGCCAGCAGATCGCGGTTCTGCTTCTCGACCTCGACATCAACCCAGGTGCGCAGCAGCGTCGTGGCGCGGGTTAGTTTGCGCGACAGGTTGGCCTGGCGCTCCTCGACCGAACGGCAGGTGCGCATGGCAGGCGCCACCCGCCGCTGCAGGAAGCCGCCCCAAGTCTCGTAGCCGGGCACGGCTTCTTCGTCCAGCGCTTCCAGCCGCTCGACAACGATGCCGTCATAGGCGCGGCTGGCGCCGAAGCGATAGAGGCTGGAGGCGGCATCAGCCTCGAGTTCAGCGGCAAGCTCGGTCAGGTCGGCGAGCAGCGTCTGGCTGTCGCGGGTTTCAGCGACCTTCATTTCCAGCGTGGTCTGCGCCAGCCGGTCCTCGATGCGGCGGGCGCGGCCCGACAGCGTCAGCGCCAGCGGCAGGCCGAGCATGGCAAGCGTGCGATACGTCTCGACGTCGATCAGCCGCTGCGACAGCGCGCCGGTCCGCGCCGGCGTCAGGCCGCGATCAAGCACCAGGATGCGGGTCAGGCCGTCGCCGTCCTGGCGGAAATCGGTGACTATGGCCGCATTGCCGCGCTCGACCAGCGAATAGCAGAGGCTCGTCGGGTCAAAGGCCGCAATCAGCTTCTCGCTTGCCGGCGTCCATTTGCGGATCTCCAGCCTTATGCCTGAGATCACCGTTCCCGGCGGCGAGAAGCCGTTGCCGAAAGGAGAGTCTTCTTGCGCCGCCCTGCTGCTTTCGGCCAGCGGCCCTTCCCACAGATAGGTCGAAAATTCCGTATGCCGCTCCCAGCGCAGCGTACCCTTGCCCCACTTCATGGCGTGGTGGCGGGCATGACGGTCGGGCGCCGCGATGCCGAGGCGCCGCGACAGTTCGGAGAGCACGGCCATGTCGACGCCGGAGCCGCCCTCGGTCATGAAGGCGAGTTGCACAAGCACGCGCGGCTTCTCGATCAGCGGATGCGGCCGGGCATGGACCTCGCCGATCGCGCCGGGCCGTCCCTCATGCGCGGGAAAGCCCATCACGCTGCCCTGGGCGCGCGGCTGGAATTCGAGGTTGGACGTCTCGTCCGACACGGTGGTCCCCCTGTTCTCGACCCTTCGTGTGATGGCGTCCTCTAAAGGCAATCCATGAGGCGCGTAAACACCAAAGTCTAGCATCGTAGGTCCTGCCGGCGCGACGCGCAGACCGACCCGATTGGGAGAATTGGATAAATAATTTGACCAGTTGGCGAGGCTGGCTTTATCTTGCGCGACACCGGTTCAATTTCCCAGGCCCCCGTTGAGCGATATTTTCTCCAGGATCGACCATTCGCGCACTGCCGACGAGGTGGTGCAGCAGATCGAAAGCCTGATCCTTGAAGGCGTGCTGCGCACCGGCGACCGGCTGCCGGGCGAGCGCGAGCTGGCGCGCCAGTTCGACGTGTCGCGGCCGATCCTGCGCGATGCGCTGAAGGCGCTGGAAGGGCGCGGGCTGCTGATCACCAAGGCCGGCGGCGGCACCCATGTCGCCGACGTCATCGGCCAGCTGTTCACCAAGCCGGTGACCGACCTTATCTCGATGCACCGCAAGGCGGTGACCGACTATCTGGAATACCGCCGCGAGATCGAAGGTGTTGCGGCCGAATATGCGGCGCGGCGCGCGACAGCGGACGATATTGCGCTGCTCGACCGCATCATGGCGCGCATGGACGAGGCGCACCGCACCGGCGATTTCGACGACGAGGCGGAAATCGACGTCGAGTTCCACCATGCTGTGTGCGAATGCGCGCACAACATCATCCTCTTGCACACGCTGCGCTCCTGCTACCGGCTGCTGTCTGAAGGCGTGTTCCAGAACCGGCTTCTGGTGTTCAGCGTGCCCGGAGCGCGGGAGGCGCTGCTGGTCCAGCACGGCGCGATCTACAAAGCCGTGAAGGCCGGCGATCCCTCAGCTGCCCGCCAAGCGGCGATGGACCATATCTCCTATGTCGAGCGCTCGATGCTCGAGGCCGAACGCAGCGGCGACTGGCAGCGCGTGTCGCGGCTCAGGCTTAAGCAGCGCTCCGACGCCGACGACGGCTTCAAGACGACTGGCTAACGAGGAACCACCATGAGCGACATCCTCACCATTGCCGATCTCAAGGACCTGGCGCGCCGGCGGGTGCCGAAGATGTTCTACGACTATGCCGATTCCGGCGCCTGGACCGAAAGCACCTACCGCGCCAACGAGGAGGACTTCCAGAAGATAAAATTCCGTCAGCGCGTGCTGGTCGACATGAGCAACCGCTCGCTGGAATCGACCATGATCGGCGAGAAAGTGGCGATGCCGGTGGCGCTTGCCCCAACTGGAATGACCGGCATGCAGCATGCCGATGGCGAGATGCTGGCGGCGCAGGCGGCAGAGGAATTCGGCGTGCCGTTCACGCTGTCGACGATGAGCATCTGCTCGATCGAGGATGTCGCGTCGGTGACGAAGAAGCCGTTCTGGTTCCAGCTCTACGTGCTTCGCGACAAGGATTTCGTGCTCGACCTGATCGACAGGGCGAAGGCTGCAAAATGCTCGGCGCTGGTGTTGACGCTCGACCTGCAGATCCTGGGGCAGCGCCACAAGGATGTCCGCAACGGGCTGTCGGCGCCACCCAAGATGACGCTGGCCAACATTGCCAACATCGCCATGCGGCCGCGCTGGCTGATGGGCATTGCCGGCACCAAGCGCCGCACCTTCCGCAACATTGTCGGCCATGCCAAGGGCGTCGGCGACGTCGCTTCGCTGGCATCGTGGACGACGGAGCAGTTCGACCCGCATCTGTCGTGGAAGGACGTCGCCTGGATCAAGGAGCGCTGGGGCGGCAAGCTGATCCTGAAAGGTATTCTCGACAAGGAGGACGCGCTGATGGCGGTCGAGACCGGCGCCGACGCCATCATCGTTTCCAACCATGGCGGGCGCCAGCTCGACGGCGCATCGTCGTCAATCATGGCGCTGGAGGAGATCGCCGATGCCGTCGGCGACAGGATCGAGGTGCATATGGACGGCGGCATCCGCTCGGGCCAGGACGTGCTGAAGGCGCTTTGCCTCGGCGCCAAGGGCACCTATATCGGCCGCCCGTTCCTGTACGGGTTGGGCGCCATGGGCAAGCAAGGCGTGACCCTGGCGCTGGACATCATCCGCAAGGAGATGGACATCACGCTGGCACTGTGCGGCAAACGGCTGGTGACCGAGATGGGCAAGGACCAGTTGCGGCGATAGGGTCTTGTTCACCGATTAGACCCTAGCCTCGCTGGATCACGGAGACGAAGCCGCCTTGACCGAGACCGGCATCCACTACCTCGACGCGCGCGCGCCCGATGGCATGCGCCTCTATGCGATCGGCGACGTGCATGGCCGGCTCGATCTGCTCGCCGCCATGCATCGCCGCATCGAGAGCGAACTCGAATACAAGCCGACCATCGATTGGCGCGTCATCCACCTCGGCGACTATGTCGACCGCGGACCAGAGTCCAAGGGCGTCATAGACTTCCTGATCGAGGCACAGAAACGCGATCCACGGCATCTGATGCTCGCCGGCAACCACGATATCGGCTTCCTCGATTTTCTCGACGAGCCTGACCCGGAAGGGCTGTTCATCCGCTATGGCGGCGTGCAGACGGCACAATCCTATGGCGTCGACCTAGCGGGACACGCAAGCTGGTTCGGCAAGGCCGAGGCGTTACGGCGGGGACACCAGGCACTGGTCAATGCTGTACCGCAAGCCCATGTCGACTTCCTGCGGTCGCTGCAATTGTCACTGATATCAGGTGATTTCTTCTTCTGCCATGCTGGCGTCAGGCCTGACGTGCCGCTGGAGAGCCAGAGCCCGCAGGATCTGGTCTGGATACGCGACGTCTTCCACAACCATCCAGGGCTTTACCCGAAGGTGATCGTGCACGGCCACACACCGGTGCCGGAGGCGGAGGTGATGCCGAACCGCGTCAATGTCGACACGCTCGCCTGGCAGTCAGGCATGCTCAGCGCGCTCGCCGTGGACGGCGCGGACAAGCGTATCCTGACTGTGCAGGGAAAAGCGTTTTAGCGAAGCGCGGCGGTGACGCCGTAGCCGTCGACGGCCTGATGGTTGTTGGCTGCATCGGCGGAATAAATGCCGAGACCGCACAAAACGATGGCAGACAGCATGACAAAGGACAGAAGCGCTGCTTTCACGGACGTCATCTCTAGTTGAGCTTCCTGCATCTGGGCACGAGGCGGTTACCAATGGGTTGAAACCGAGAATTCGTCTCAAAGTTTCGACGATTTCGCGCTTGTAGGTCGATTCTGTATCGGCGGTGTGTCGCGCGGATCACACAGAAGGTTCATCGCGGTTGCATTGCCGATATATAGCGCGCGCCTTGTAGGATAGCGTTCGGCCACAAACCAAGGACGAAAGAAGTTGTCCCCGGCAGATTCCCCGCCGCGTGCCAATTATGCAACGGCCGCGCGTTGGCTGAGTTCAGATCGTCGCCACCCAGGCGCGGGCAATGGCCAAGCCCGCGGCATCAGCCTCGGGGCCGTTGAGAGCCATTTCGCTGTCGAGGCGGTCGTGCCAGTCGGGATGGCGATCGGCAATCAGCGGCGCGAAGGACGTGCTCCAGTCCCTCACCATCGGCCGGTCGGCCTCGAAATGGAACTGGAAGCCGTAGACGGCGCGGCCGATACGGAACGCCTGGTTCTCGGCAATTTCGCTGCCGGCAAGCCGCACCGCATTTGACGGCAGCGCGAAAGTGTCGTCGTGCCATTCGAAGATGGGGAAATCCTGGGGAAGTGCGCCAAGCACCGGATCGGTTCTGGCATCCGGCGTCAGCGATACCTTGTGCCAGCCGAATTCCGAGGCGCCGCCGATCTGGTTCTCACCGCCGAAAGTGCGGGCAACCAACTGGCTGCCCAGGCAGATACCGAGAACCGAGCGATCCTTGGCGGCGAAATCGCGGGTCAGTTCGAGCAGCGCCGGGAAATACGGGTAGTCATCGTCGGCCAGCGCATTCTGACCGCCGCCAAGCATCACCATGGCATCGTGTCCGGTCGCGTCGTCCGGCAGCGCATCGCCCTTGTAGGGCCGGCGCAGGTCGAGATCGGCGCCGGCTTCGGCGAGCGCGGCACCAACCTGGCCAAGGCCGGTGTTGTCGTAGTTCTGGACCACCAGCACCCGCATCGCAAAACCCTGCTGACATGAAATGACGCGACGAGCGATATCATGTCGCCCGTATTGCAGCCAAGATGCGTATTCGGGAGAGAGCTATGCCACTGCAGAACCGGGTCGATCCGTTCGGCGCCATCCATGCCATATCCGAGCGCGGCCTGTTCACCGGCAATCGCGGCATCATCCACGATCCTGAGGCCAAGACGCTGCTGAAAAAGCGTTGGGCCTTGCCGGCCTGGATCATCTGCGTCTGCCAATTCCGCAATGCGCGGCGCGAGCCGATGGGCAGGAACAGGCCGGGCGGCAGGGCCGGCTGGACCGAGTTGTTCTTCCTCGACGAGGTGACGGCGCTGGCCGCCGGGCACCGTCCCTGTTTCTATTGCCGGCGTGAGCGAGCCACGGATTTTGTCGGGCGTTTCGGCAAAGTCTTCGGTGTAAACGAACCGCGCGCGCCAATGGTGGACAAGCGGCTGCACAAGGAGCGGCTGGCTTCCGGCGGCAAGCCACCTGATGTCACCATGGGAGAGCTTGCCGAATTGCCGGACGGAGCGATGATCGCGGATGGCGGCTCGGCCTATGCGCTGCGCGGCGGCAACGCGCTGCCCTGGTCGTTCGCAGGCTATGGCGATGCGGCGGCCTTCGACAGCCTTGCCGGCCGGTCGCTGCGCCTGCTCACACCGGCCACGACCGTTTCGGTGCTGCGGCACGGTTTTGAACCGGTGTGGCATCGTTCCGCCGAGACTTGACGCCAGGCACCGCCTCGCCCATTCCTCGGCGATGCGCGCCAATTACAAGATGCAGCGGCTGTTCGTGCCGGACGACCTCGCGGCAGGCATCGAATTCGATGCCGGCCAGCAGCAGAGCCATTATCTCACGCATGTGCTGCGGCTTGGCGAAGGCGCCGAGATCCTGGTCTTCAACGGCCGCGACGGCGAGTGGTCGGCGGCGATTGCCACCAGGTCGAAAAGGGCGGTGCGGCTGAAGGTGCTGGCCTCGCAGAGACCGCAACCGCCCCTGCCTGACCTGATCTATTGCTTCGCGCCGCTGAAACAGGGCCGGCTAGACTATCTCGTGCAGAAGGCGGTCGAGATGGGCGCCGGCATCCTGCAGCCGGTGATCACCCAGCACACGCAAGTGGCAAAACCCTCCATCGACCGGCTGCGCGCCAATGTCGTCGAGGCGGCCGAGCAATGCGGCATACTGGCGGTGCCGGAAGTGCGCGAGGCCGAGAAATTCGAGCGCCTGCTCTCCGGCTGGGACAAGGAACGCCGGCTTATCTTCTGCGACGAGGATGCCTCGACCAACAACCCGCTGCCGGCATTGCAGGCGGTGCCGGAGAGGAAGCTGGCGCTGCTGGTCGGGCCGGAAGGCGGCTTTTCCGACGACGAACGCAAGATGCTGCGGGCGCTCCCCTTCGTCACTGCCATCCCGCTCGGACCGCGCATCCTGCGCGCTGACACAGCAGCTGTAGCGGCGCTTGCGGTGATGCAGGCGACGGTCGGAGACTGGTAAGAGGCGTAAAGATCAATTCCTGTTGACCTGTGGCTCAGGATTTTTCGCTTGATCGGCTGCTGACATTTCGTCCATTTAGCGCCGGCGGGCTCCGAGAGCCGCAGAGGGGGCCCCATGGCGCGCGACACAACCGATTTCCGGCCAATCGAAGGCATCGACGAACTGGTCGAGCATCTGGCCGAAGGCAACAAGCCGCGCGACAAGTGGCGCATCGGGACCGAGCACGAGAAGTTCCCCTTCTATGTCGACGGCAACGCGCCGGTGCCTTATGGCGGCGAGCGCGGCATCCGCGCCATCCTCGAAGGCATGCAGCAAAAGCTCGGCTGGGACCCGATCATCGATGACGGCCGCATCATCGGCCTGGTCGAGCCGACCGGACAGGGCGCGATCTCGCTGGAGCCTGGCGGCCAGTTCGAGCTGTCGGGCGCGCCGCTGGAAACGATCCACCAGACCTGCCGGGAGGGCAATGCGCATCTGGCGCAGGTACGCGAGATCGCCGAGCCGATGGGCATCCGCTTTCTCGGCCTCGGCGGCAGCCCGAAATGGTCGCTGGCCGAGACGCCGAAAATGCCGAAATCGCGCTACGAAATCATGACCCGCTACATGCCCAAGGTCGGCACCAAGGGTCTCGACATGATGTATCGCACCTGCACCATCCAGGTGAACCTCGACTTCGAAAGCGAAGCCGACATGCGCCGCAAGATGCAGGTGTCGCTGAAGCTGCAGCCACTGTCGACGGCGCTGTTTGCCAACTCGCCCTTCACCGACAGCCGGCCGAACGGGCTGCAGAGCTGGCGCGGCGACATCTGGCGCGACACCGACAACCAACGCTCGGGCCTGCTCGAATTCTGCTTCTCGCCCGAGTTCGGCTTTGCCGACTATGTCGAATGGGCGCTCGACGTGCCGATGTATTTCGTCATCCGCGACGGCCACTATCACGACATGACGCACATCACCTTCCGCCAGTTCATGGCCGGCGTTGCCCGCAATGAAGTACCGGACGGACTGCCCACCATGGGCGACTGGGCGAACCATCTGTCGACCCTGTTCCCTGACGTCAGGCTGAAGCGCTTCCTCGAAATGCGCGGCGCCGATGGCGGGCCGTGGCGCCGCATCTGCGCGCTGCCGGCCTTCTGGGTCGGGCTGCTCTATGACGAGGCCGCGCTCAACGCCGCCGAGGCGCTGACTTCGAGCTGGACCTATGAAGAAACGCTGGCGATGCGCAATGCGGTGCCGGAACAAGGCATTTCCGCGCCGTTCCGCAACACGACGCTGCGTGAGATCGGCCGCGATGTAATGACCATTTCGCGCCTTGGGCTGAAAAATCGCGGCAGGAAGAACCGCGACGGCTATGACGAGACCTCGTTCCTCAACACGCTGGACGAAGTCGTGGCGCGCGGTACCACCAGTGCCGAGGAAATGCTGTCGGCCTACCACACGCGCTGGGGCGGCTCGATCGAGCCGGTGTTCATGGAATATGCGTATTAGCGTCGCGCCTTGAGCAGCGGCAAAAGCCGCTTCAATCGAACATCGAAACGAACTAGGTTCTCCCTCGAGGATTTCCGGGAGGAGAAACCGATGCCTACCTTGTTCGACATATTGGCGCAGGCGCAGAACGGCAACGGCATGCAGGCGCTTGCCCAGCAGTACGGGCTTTCCATGCAGCAGACGCAGGCGGCTGTCGCCGCTCTGCTGCCGGCCTTCTCGCAAGGGCTGCAACGCAACACCGCCGATCCCTATGGGCTAGGCGCCTTCATGACGGCGATGGCGAGCGGCCAGCACGCCAAATACTTCGAGGACGCGACCAGGGCTTTCTCACCGCAAGGCGTCAATGAGGGCAATGGCATTCTGGGTCATCTGTTCGGCTCGAAGGAGCTGTCGCGCGCGGTGGCCAGCCAGGCCGCGCAGGCGACCGGCGTCAGCCAGCAGATCCTGCAGCAGATGCTGCCGGCCATCGCTTCGATGGTGATGGGCGGATTGTTCAAGCAGACGACAAACCAGTTGACCGGGGGTCAGATGCAGGCCGCCGGTGGCTTCGGCGGCGGCAGCAATCCGCTCGGCGAGATCATCGAACAGATGATGCGGCAGGCGGGCGGCGGGGCACAGCCTGCGCCGCAGCCAGCACCCAATCCTTACGGTGAGAACCCGCTGGGCAAAGTGCTGCAGGACATGTTCGGCGGCGGCGCCCAACAGCCGCAAAGCCAACCGCAACAGGCGCCCAACCCCTATGGCGACAATCCGCTGGGCAAGGTGCTGCAGGATATGTTCGGCGGTGGCGCGGCACAGCAACCGCAGGGCCGGCCGCAGCAGCCAACACAGCCGCAACAGACGCAGAGCCCTTACGGCGACAACCCGCTGGGCAAGATTTTTGAAGAGATGATGCGGCAAGGCGGTGGTGGCGGCTTCGGCCTGCCCGGTGGGCAGCCGGCACCGCAGCAGCCGCAAGCACCCCAGCCGCGACAGGCACCGCAGGAGCGCCAGGCGCCGCAACCGCAGGCCAATCCGAGCGGCAGGCCACGCAATCCGTTCGACGATATTTTCGGCAAGATGTTCGAGACCGGCGCCCAGCAGCGCGACGACTATCAGAAGGGCGTGGAAACGATCTTCGACCAGTTCAAGCGGGACATGGACCGGCGGTAGTTGGCGGTAGTTGGGCGCTGACCTTCGCGGCTTCGGAGCAAGGAACGAAGCGACGCGGCGCAGACCGCACGATGACGACGGAGCTTTAAAAGAAAAGCCCGGTCCTGGAGGAGGACCGGGCCAGTGTGCAGGCTGGCCGGCGGGGAACCGGCAGGGAGTGGGAAGCCTGCTATACTCGTTGGTCGCAGCGAGCCTGAGAAAGGTTCACGGCAGCCGAAACAATGCGCCCGATATCACGCTATCTGGCGGGCGAGATCTTCGATCGTATCGGCACGATCGCTCGCAATCGCACGCAGCTTCACGGTCGGATCGGCACCGAACGGCACATCGATGGCGACATGGAGATCCGCGCGCGTCAGGCCGATATCGGCGAGTTCGGCGTCCGACATCTCGCCGAGGCGATAGAAGGCCCGGCGATTTTTCCAGGCTTGGTAGGCATTGAGAAGGGTGTTGGCCACGCGCGTCGCAACGGCCGGACGCGAGGTTATGCGCGAGGTCTCGGTAGCGAAATCAAACGTGGTCATGTCGGTCTCCTTCAGACTCGAACTGGACAAGACCAGGCGATCGGCGCTGGGGACAGCGGCCGTTCCGGTCTCGATTCACATGCCTTCATGTGGACAATGTGAATTTGCCACGCACCGATTGATTAATCCAACGAATGTTTCTAATCTTTAGCATCAACGCTAGTGATGGATTGGACCGATGAAAGCGCCACTCGATCTCGACCAATTGCAGACCTTCATCTCGATTGCCGATACCGGCAGCTTCACCCGCGCGGCCGAGGAAGTGCTGCGCACGCAATCGGCGGTGTCGATGCAGATGCGCCGGCTGGAAGAGCGGATCGGCAAGCCGCTGTTCGAAAAGGACGGCCGCACCAACAGGCTGAGCGAGGAAGGCGACAAGCTGCTCTCCTACGCGCGCCGCCTGCTCTATCTCAACCGCGAAACGCTGGCCGCCTTCGATGATCAGCGGCTCGAAGGCACCATCCGTATCGGCACCCCCGACGACTATGCCGACCGGTTCCTGCCCGAAATCATGGCACGCTTCACACGGTCAAATCCGCGCGTCGAACTGACTGTCATCTGCGAGCCGACACCAGGCTTGGTCGAGCATATCAAGCGCGGCAATCTTGATCTTGCGCTGGTGACGCACAACGACACGCGCGGCCAGTCGGAAGTGGTGCGGCGCGAGCCGCTGCTATGGGTGACCTCGGCCAACCATGCCACGCACGAACAGGAAGTGCTGCCGATGGCCTTCGGCCGGCCGAACTGCATCTGGCGGCGCGCCGCCGTCGATGTGCTCGACCGGCAAAGCCGCGACTATCGAATCCTGTTCACCAGCTTCTCGGCCACCGTCATCACCGCCGCGGTGCTGTCGGGACTGGCGATCTCGGTGCTGCCGGAATGCGCGCTGCGGCCCGGCATGCGGGTGCTGGGCGAAGCCGACGGTTTTGGCGCCCTGCCCGACTGCCGCATCGGCATCATGCGCGGCCAGACCTCGCGGCCCGAAATCGTCGACGCGCTGGCCCGGCACATCTCGGAAAGCCTCGACAATATTTCCGTGCCGCTCGGCGAAGAAACGGGAAGCTTCGATTTCGCCTCGCTCGCCTTCGCCAAGATGAAGCGGAGCAAGCCGAACCAGATCCTGCCTGGCTGGTAGGAACGATCAGGCCGACGCTGCCGCCTCCGTCGTTGCGTTGGCCGACGACAGGCCGGGCAGCGCCACCAATTGCGCCGGCTCCAGCGGCGGCGACAAGAGGTAGCCCTGCAGCTGCTGGCAGCCCATGGCGACCAGCAGCGCCTTTTGCACCTCGGTCTCTACGCCCTCGGCGGTGACCTCGACCTTGAGCGCGCCGGCGAGATCGATCAGCGCCTTGACGATGGCGCCCGAATTGCCGTCGCCGTCGAGAAGCCGCACGAAGGAGCGGTCGATCTTGAGCTTGTCGATGGCATGGCGGCGCAGATAGCTCAGCGACGAATAGCCGGTGCCGAAATCGTCGAGCACAATGCCGACGCCCGACTGGCGCAAGGCTGCCAGAGCCGCTCTGGTGGTGTCGTTGTTTTCCAGGAGAACGTTTTCGGTGATCTCGAGCTGCAGGCGCTTCGGCGCCAGTCCCGTTTCGGCGAGGATCGAGGCAACCTCTTCGGCAAAGCCGGCGTCGCGCAATTGCAGCGGCGAGACATTGACGGCGAGCCACGGCAGTTTGGTCTTCACGGCGAAGCGGCAGGCTTCCAGCAGGGCCCATGCGCCGAGCTGCCCGATCATGCCGCGTTCCTCGGCGATGGCGATGAACTGCGCCGCCGGCAATGCGCCATGGACCTCATGCGCCCAGCGGATCAGCGCCTCGGCGCCGACAATGGTCTTGCCGTCGCTGGCAAAGACCGGCTGGTAGGCGAGCTTGATACCGGTGCCGCCGTTCAGCGCGCTGCGCAGCTCGCTCTCGACCTTGCGCTTGCGCAGCAAAAGGTCGTCCATGTCGCCGGCGAAGACCTGGTAGCGGCCACGGCCATTCTTCTTGGCTTCGTAGAGCGCGATGTCGGCCTTGCGCAGCAGATCGTCTGCATCGGCATCAGGGCCTGTCGACAAGGCTATGCCGATGCTGGCGCTGATAAAGACCTGATCGTCCATCAGTTTGAACGGCTCCTGCAGTTTCTGCAGCACCCTCTCGGAAATATCCTCTGCGTTCCTGACGTCGCGGACATCGATCAGGATTACCGCGAATTCGTCGCCACCCAGCCTTGCCACCGTGTCGACGTCGCGAACCGTATGCTGAAGCCTGGCCGCCGTCTGGCGCACGAGTTCGTCGCCTGCCGGGTGACCAAGCGTGTCGTTGACATGCTTGAAGCGATCTAGATCGAGATAAAGCAGCGCGACCTTGCTTTCATTGCCGGAGGTAAGCAAGGCACGCCGCAGCCTGTCCTCGAACAGTGCCCGGTTGGGCAGGCCGGTGAGCGTGTCGTGAAAGGCGAGATATTGCGCCTGGGCCTGGCTGGTCTGCAGCGCCGATGACGCACGGCGCAGACGCCGGAGCAGAAAGGCCAGCACGCTCGCCGCGACCAACGCGGCCAGAGCCAGGGCCGGGCTTGCCTTGCCGACCAGCGTCAGGCCGGGCCGTTCCTGGTCCCAGGCAATATAGCCGAGGATGACACCCTGTTTGTCGATAAGCGGAATGGCAGCCGAGCCAAGCGGCTGAGCCACAGGCAAGAGATGCGCCCCCGCCAGCAGATATTTCTGGGCAATCTTGCCGATCACCGCGTCGTTGATGAACTCTATGGAGACATGCAGATATTCGCTGCCGGGTGCCTGGGTGACGCGATCCGAACTCGGCACCAGAGGCATGACGCTGAGTATGGCAGGCTGACCGCCAAGCGAGACCAGATCGTCGGCAACGAATTTTGCGCCGGCCTGGCTTGCGTCCTTGCTCATCATCTGGCGCAACCTGGCGATTGTCGGCCGCAAAGCGGGTTCGTCCTCGCCAAAGACGGCAGGCGACACGACCTTGCCTTCGCGCATGGCGTGGACCGGCCGGTTGGCGTTGTCCAGCACATAGACCCGGTTGTGGCCGTAATACGAGTACATCCAGACGCTGAGATTCTCGGCCATCCAGGTCTGGTTGCCGGCCTTGGCGTTTATAACGGAATCATCCCAGACGGCGACGCTTTCCTGTTCGCGCTTTACCGCGGCGATCTGGTCCTGCAGGCCATTGGCAAGGAAAACCTTCTGCCGCTCGAGCGAGACCCGGTCGGCCTGCATGGTGGCGTAAAGGCCGAAGCCGACAACGATGGCCAGTGCAAAAACGGCAAGCGTCAGCACCGTCAGGGTGACCTGGAACGTCAACGGGCTGCGTTGTTTGCGGGCGCTCATGCGTCCTCCTTGGCCCAGAGTCAATCAGGCCAGGCTTAAGATCAAGTTATGGAATCTTGACGCGGAGCGACAACAGCCGCTCAATCGGCCGATGAGCGACGCAGAATCCGAATCACGAACCAATGCCACCGAATACACGGTGAGCGAGATTTCCGGCGCGCTGAAGCGCACGGTCGAGGATGTCTTCGGCCATGTGCGGGTGCGCGGCGAAATTTCCGGCTATCGCGGGCCGCACTCTTCCGGCCATGCCTATTTCACCCTGAAGGACGACCGCGCGCGGCTCGATGCCGTGGTCTGGAAAGGCACGATGAGCCGGCTGAAATTCCGCCCCGAAGAGGGGATGGAGGTGATCGCCACCGGCAAACTCACCACCTATCCCGGCAAATCCAACTACCAGATCGTCATCGACAATCTAGAACCCGCCGGCGCCGGGGCGCTGATGGCGCTTTTGGAAGAGCGCAAGCGGCGACTGCAGGCCGAAGGGCTGTTCGATGCCGGCCGCAAGCGGCGGCTGCCCTTCATGCCGCGCACCATCGGCGTCGTCACCTCGCCGACCGGATCGGTGATCCGTGACATCATCCATCGCATCAAGGACCGCTTTCCGCTGCATGTGCTGGTCTGGCCGGTGAGAGTGCAGGGCGAGACGGCGGGGGCGGAAGTGACGGCGGCCGTCAACGGCTTCAACGCGCTGGCCTGGGATGGAGCGATCGTGCCGCCCGACCTTCTGATCGTGGCGCGCGGCGGCGGCAGCCTCGAGGACCTCTGGGGGTTCAACGATGAAGGGCTGGCGCGCGCCGTCGCTGCCTCGCGCATCCCGGTGATTTCGGCCGTCGGCCACGAGACCGACTGGACCTTGATCGATCTCGTCGCCGACATGCGGGCACCGACGCCGACAGGTGCGGCGGAGATCGCGGTGCCGGTGAAAGCGGACCTCGAAGCGACACTAGCCAGT